>JAADHA010000587.1 GCA_013152105.1 Oligoflexia bacterium
AGGCCGTAGCCACGCGGTGCTCGCCTCCACGTCCGACGCCCGGCCAGCAGCCCGCCGATCCCCAGACCGCCCATGTAGACCGACAGGGTCAGGGTCAGGGCCAGGCCGGTGCTTCCGAAGGCCAGCGTCAAGCGACGCAGCCACACCAGCTCGCACAAGAGCGCGCCCGCGCCAGACAGCGCCAGCAGCCAGGGCAGTCGACCATCCTGGCTGTCCGCGCTCACGTCAGGGGCATCTTGTGGGCGTTCAGGCCAGCGAGTCGAGCTTGCGGCGCAGCCCCTTGCGGGCTTCCTTGAAGTTGCCGCTGTTGGCGGCCTTCAGCGCTTCTTCAAGGTGCCGATGCGCTCCAGAGCCGTCGCCCTTGCCCTGGGCGATGTCGGCGAGCTGTTCGTGGGCCGCCATGACCTTGCGCCAGTCCTTGGTCTGGGTGGCCGGAGCCAGGGCCGATTCCAGGACCTCTTCGGCCTGACCGACCTCGCCGATCTGCTTGAGGGCGCTGCCCAGGTTGAAGAGCAGTTCCTTTTGAAAGCCCGTGTTGGTCGCGTCGGCGCCTTGGCGGGCCTTGCGGAACAGCGTGACGGCTTCGGTCGCGTGACCCATCATCAGGTTGAAGAAGCCCAGGTTGTAGATGTCGATGGACTCGAACTGGGTGAGCTTCATGGCCTGGGTGAGCTGCAGCGTCCGGCTGCCGTTCTGGAGCGCCGCTTCCCAGTTGCGTAGCGCCGCGTGGGCTTGGGCCAGCAGGGCAGTGGCGGCGCGTTCGCGGGCCGGGTTCTTCAGGGCTTGGGCGATCTGGACGACCCGCTGCAGGACGTCGGCGGCCTTGCTGTGCTGACCGCTGATGAGCAGGGTCTCACCGAAGTTGAGGCCGCTCTCCAGGGCCAGGGCGGCCTGGCCGGATTTCCCCGCGATCTCGTTGGCCTTGCGGAAGTGCTCGGCGGCCTGGGTGAGCTTGCTGCGGTCCCGCCGGGTGACGATGCCTCGGACATACTCGGCGTGGGCCTGGATGGGCGGAATCGGCGCGACGGCTTCGGCCTGTTCGACCTGGGCCAGGGCCGCGTTGGGGCTTCCGTCCGCCAGCTCGATCATCGCCAGGTGACCGTGCAGCTCGGCCTGCTTGGTCTTGTCATCGAGGGCTGTGAACAGCTTGAGGGCGTCGTTGGCCCGGTCGCGCGCTCGGTAGAGGTCCTGGCGGCGGTGGTCCAAGCGGCTGCCGGCGAACAGCAGCCAGGCGGTCATGCCGCGATCCTCGTGTTGCTGCGCGAACTCGGTGGCCTCGGCGATCAGTTTTTCGGTCTGGTTGACATCCCCGGCACCGACCAGCCGGTCGACCAGATTCATCATCACGGTCTTGCGCAGGGCGTCGGGCCAGGCGATCTCGTCGAAGTACTTGGTCAGGTCGAAGGTCATGCCCCAGACTTCGGGGCGGTCGTTGGTGAGCGCGGCGCTGCGGAGCTGGTCGGCCTGCTGGAATGCGCCGCTCTCGGCCCAGATCCGCATGGTCTTGACCAGATAGGCGTAGCCGCGGGGCACCAGGAAGCGCTGCAAGAAGGCGGCGACGCGGCGGGCCAGGTCTTGGTCTTCTTCGGCTTGGTGGCGGGAGATCACGGACTCGCGCAGCAGCGCCTTGTGGAACTGGTAGATCCAGGTCCCCAGGGGCTTGCTGAACTGGAGTTCCTTGTAGACGTCCTCGGTGGCGTCGTAGAGGTCGTCCAGGCTGTCCCGGTCGAAGCCGCCCATATCGGCCACCAGGGCCGAGGGGAAGGACAGGCCCAGCAGAGCGGAGAGATAGGCCACTTGCTCGGCGTCGTCTTCGGTCGCGTGCTTGCGCTGCGCTTCCTTGGGTTCGGTCGGCTTGGCTTCGCTGTCGTCGTCGGTCTTTTTCAGTTCATCTGCGTCCGGGCTGATATCGCAGATGTCTCCCAGCTTCAGATCCCCCACGTCCGACAGGCGACCGGCTTCGCTCAGCCAGTCGACCAGCTCGGCCACGAAGCCTGGGCGTCCATCGACGATCTCGGCGATGCGGGCGGCGTCGCCCGAGAGGTCCTTGCTGGCCAGGTAGAGGTTGACCTGGTCGGCACCCCATGGGCTCAGCTTGATGGTCGCGATGCTGTCCTCACTGCGATCGAGGAGGTCGAGCAGTGCAGGGGACCACCAGGCCCGGGCCGCATCGTCGAGGGTCTCGGTGCCCAGCAACAGCAGCATCTTGCTGTCCGTACACTCGGCCATGATCGCCTCGAGCAGGGAGACGATGGCCAGGCTCTGGCTGTGGTGTACGTTCTGCAGATCGACGATGGTCGGGAACTTGCGCGTGATCAGCGCGGTGATCTCGACCAGACCCAGCAGCGGGTTGTCGCGAGGCAGCGTGACTTGTACCTGGTTGTCGTCGGGGCTCTTGGGGGCCGACTTTTTCAGACCTTCGGTGAAGGCCTGGATCCACCCCTGGACGCGCTTGGGCTCTTGGGGAAGCTGGGCGTTGAGGGCCATCTCGATGCGGCCCTTGAGGCCGCCGGAGCGGTGCAGGGCGGCATAGAGGCCCGCGTAGAGGCGCAGCATCGTCTGGAGGCCGTCTTCTTCGTCGTGCAGGCTGACGCGCCACAGCAGCACGTCTTCTTCGGTTGCGTGTGCGTAGCGGGTCAGTTCGCCGACCATTGCCCGCTTGCCACCCCCCATCGGGGCCTGCAGGTGTACGGCGTGAAGCTTGCCGTCGCGGGCGGCCTGCCAGTGATCCTTGAGGAGGTCAAAGTCGCCTTCATGGGCGACGTACAGTTTGTTGGCAGGCTCGGCCACGGGAACTCCAGACACACGGATTGAGGAAGACGATGGCGCGTGACCGGACTCGGTCGCCGCGGGCGGCGCTCTTTAAGGAGCGGTCCGCCTCACGTCCACCGCAGCGTTCGTCGCGGCGCGGCGCCATGTGCCTGGGGGCGCTATACTCGCGCGTCCAGACAGCCCTACGCCTCACCTGAGATCTGAGATCGGAGCACTCGCCATGTCTCGCTGCCTCTTGCCGCTCTGTGCCGGTGTCCTGCTGACCGCCTGTGGTGGCTTGCCTGATCCCGATGGGCAGTGGGCCGTCAGCGTGGTCAGCGACGACGGGGCAGACTTCACGGACTGCGTGGACGGCGAGACCTACGCTGCCATCAACAACAGCTACACCTACCAGATGTACGTGGACGCCAGCCAGGTGATCGACCTGCGCATCGACGGCCAGACCTTTGCCTCGGGGCAGTACGTCGATGGCTGCGATATCGACTACGAGAGCCCCGCCTACGTTGACAGCTTCGACGGGGCCGAGGTCCAGTGGCAGTTGGTCGGGACCGCGACCGTGCAGGGCCCGGCCGGTGGCTGTCCGATGACGGACGAGACCCTGGACTGGGAAGGCATCGAGACCATCACGGTGTCCCGCTCGGCCAGCGACCGTCTTCCGGTGGGCTGCACCCGCGTGCTGACGGTCACCGGCACCATCCTCCCCTGATCTTCCCAGGAACCCGATGCGCGTCGAGTCCGCCGACCGTGACGCCGAGCCCCTCGTCGCCGCGGGCGAGCTGCTGACCCGCCTCGCGACGCGGGTTCAGCAGGTGGTCCGAGGCAAAGACGATGTCGTCGAGCTGTGTATCGTGGCCATCATTGCCGGCGGCCATGTGTTGCTCGAGGACGTGCCTGGGGTCGGCAAGACCACCCTGGCCATGGCCCTGGCCGACGCCATGGGCGGCAGTTTTCGAAGGATCCAGCACACCAGTGATCTGCTGCCGGGTGACATCACCGGCGTGAACATCCTGGCACCCGACGGCACCAGCTTCAGCTTCCGTCCGGGGCCCCTCTTCGCCAACGTCGTGCTGGCGGACGAGATCAACCGGGCCACCCCCAAGACCCAGTCCGCGCTGCTTGAAGCCATGAACGAACGTCGGGTCACGGTGGACGGGGTCAGCCACGTCCTGCCCGCACCTTTCACGGTGCTGGCCACCCAGAACCCCCACGACTACCACGGCACCTTTCCGCTGCCGGACAGTCAGCTCGACCGCTTCTTGATCCGCCTGACCATGGGCTACCCCGACCGCGAGCACGAACGGGAGATCCTGCGCCGTGGGACCGCTCACCCGGTCCCGTTGCT
The DNA here is from genome assembly GCA_013152105.1 of Oligoflexia bacterium. Taxonomy (GTDB): domain Bacteria; phylum Myxococcota_A; class UBA796; order UBA796; family UBA2385; genus UBA2385. The sequence goes on from JAADHA010000587.1 coordinate 4,115, forward strand.
TCCCGCGCTGGGGCCGGACAAGATCCTGGGCCTGGCTCGGGCTGTCGACCAGGTTCGCGTCCATCCTGATGTAGAGGACTACATCCTGGAGCTGGTGCGTCGCACCCGCGGCGATGCGCGTTTTGTTCGAGGGGCCTCGACCCGCGGTGCCGAGGCCCTCTACCGGGCCTGCCGGGCGCTGGCCCTGGTCCGTGATCGCAGCTTCGTCATACCCGAGGACGTGCGTGCCCTGGCCGTAGCGGTGCTGGCCCATCGCGTCCTGCCCCGGGCCGAGACGGGTCGCCCGGGTCAGGCTGCGCGGACCGCGGTGCGCGAGCTGCTGTGGGAGCTGCCCCCGCCGGGCTGATCCGGCTACCGTGTCCTGGAGATCCAGATGTTTGCTGCCATTCCGTCGCTCGTGCTGCTCTCATTCCTGCTGGGCTGTGGCAAGAGCACGGGCAGGGGATCGGACACTGCGACCGGCGCCGGCATCGAGGTCAGCGACTTCTGCGAGGGCATCGTCAGCCCCCAGACCGATCCTCCCTCCTTCTACGAGGACAACCCGACCCTGCCCGACACGGTCCCCGCGGGCGATGCCCGCTTCGACTTCACGACCGCGACGCCGGCCGACCAGGGGCTGGACTCGGCGATGTTGGACGACGCCGTCACCGTGCTGGATGGCAAGCCCTACATCAACAGCCTGCTGGTGATGCGCGGCGGCGACCTGGTGTTGGAACACTACTTCCACGGGTCGGCTGCGGACGACAGCAACAACGTACACTCGGCGTCGAAGAGCGTGCTCGGGCTCCTGGTCGGGATCGCGATCGAACAAGGCGACATCGACGGGATCGACCAGCCCGTGTCCGAGCTGCTGCCGGACCTCTTCGACGGGAAGTCCGAGACCAAGCGGGCCATCACGGTGGGGAATCTGCTGACCATGTCGGCTGGCTTTGCGTGGATCGAGGACCAGTCCGAGGGCAGCATCGAGCGTACCGATGATTGGCTCCAGACCATCGTGGACCTGCCCCTGGACTCGACGCCTGGGACACAATTCAACTACAGCACCATTCAGACGCACCTGATGGGCGCGGCCCTGGCCCATGCGACTGGCCAGAGCCTGTGCGACTACGCCCATGACCAGATCTACACGCCGCTGGGCATCGCGGCCGAGCGCTGGGGACGCGACCCACAGGGCTACTTCTCGGGTGGCTTCAACGTCTACCTGACGGCGCGCGAGCTGCTGCGCTTCGGCAAACTGGTGCTCGATCGCGGCGCCGCCGACGGGCAGCAACTGGTGCCGGCGAGCTGGGTGGACGACGCGACCAGCCGGCAGATCACCGACGCCGGCAATTACTACTATGGCTACTACTTCTGGCTGCGTCGGGGTGCGGACACGCCGCTCGACATCGCCTGGGGCTACGGCGGGCAGCTCGTCTACGTGATCCCCGATGTCGACATGGTCGTGGTGATCACGACGAACACCCGCGACTATGGTGTCGAGTACGACGGCGCGGACCTGGTGCTCGAACGAATCGTGGGGGCGGTGCTGTGAGTTCCTCCGTGAGCGGCGCCGCGCGGTGAGTCTGGTCGGCCTTCGCTCGCGCTTGCGGGCTGCCTTCGACCGTCGGATCCGCGTGCGGCCGACTCGGGTGGGCGTTGGCTATGTGGCCCTGCTTTTGGGTGTGCTGGTGGCGGCGGTGAACACTGGCAACAACCTGCTCTACCTGGTGCTCTCGGCGCAGCTTGCGGTGCTGGTCCTGAGCAACCTGATGGCCGAGCTGAACTTGCGCGGGCTCAGCGTGCGGCGGATCCTGCCGCCCGAGGTCTACGCCGGCCAGACGGCGGTCGGCGCCTTTGAACTTCGCAATCTCCGGGGGCGGGTGTCGGCCCTGACGGTTCATATCGAGGACCTGGGACCCGGCGACGCTCCGACCCGAGCACACGCCCTGGTCGCGGTGCTGCAGCCGGGTCTCGAGGCGGCCGCTCCGGCTCGCTGGCACCTGCCTTCACGGGGAATGGCTCGCCTGGACCGGGTCCGCCTATGGAGCGACTTTCCCTTCGGCCTGGTGCGCCGCTACACCGATCTGTCCCTCCCAGTCGACGTGTTGGTCTACCCCGTGCCGGTCGAGGGGCGTGGCTCTCGGCCGGTGCTCAGTGTCGGGGCCACTCGCGAAGATCGCAGTCGCAGTGGGCGCGAGGGGGACTTCCGAGGCATACGTCCCTACCAGGCCGGTGATCCCCTGCGCGACCTGCACTGGCCGACCACCGCGCGGACCGGACACCCGATGATCGTGCAGCGCGCCGCCACGGGGGCCCCCGAGGTGATCGTCCGGGTTGAGGACTGTCGTGGCGATCGCTGGGAGCGGGCCTTGTCCCTGGCCGCGGGCGAAGTCGAGCAGCACCTGGAGCGCGGTGATGCGGTGGGCCTCGCGGTAGAGGGTCAGGTGCTAGAGGCGCGGACCGGCGATGTGTGGCGGCGGCGTCTGCTGACCCGCTTGGCGCTGCTGCCGCGCCGAGATCAACTCCCCGAGTCCGAGTCCGAGTCCGAGTCCGAGTCCAACAGCGAGAGCGAGGGCCTGGGGGGTGGCCCATGAGCCGCCTGTCGACCTGGAAGCAGCTCGGTGGGGCGGGCGTGCTGGGGCGGACCGAGAGGGCCAGGCGCTGGGTCACGCTGGTCGTGGCCCTGGTCGGCTGCGCGGTCGGCGCGCTGGGCGAGGGGACGCTGCTGGTGGTGTCGCTGGCGGCGGCCTTGGGGATCCTGGTCGGGCGCTGGCTTCGACAGCGACGGGGCTTGCCCTCGCCTCGGGCCCAGGACCGGTGGCGGGGCCTGAACACCTCGGCGCTGATCCTGTGTGTGCTGGCCGCCTTCGCGCAAACCCCTCTGTTGGTCCTGGGCATGGGCCTGGTCGCCTGGCTCCAGGTGCATCGGGCGTGGACCGGGCGCGGAGCCCGGGACGACCGGGTCGCGTTGTTGCTGGCCTTGCTCCAGGCCCTGATGGGCTGTGTGGTCACGGCCTCGGTGCTGCTCGCCCCGCTCTTTCTGATGTTGATCCTGCTGGTCCCGATCGGGCTGGCCCTGTGTCACCTGGGCCTGGAGTCCGAGGGGGCTCGGGCTCGTCGGCAGCGGCCGGGTGGCTCGGCTTATGCGCCGCGTGGGCTGCTGCTTGGCTTGGCGCCCATCAGCGCGGTCCTGACGGTCTTCTTCTTCCTCATCCTGCCTCGCATCGACGGCGGCGCGTCGCTGGCGGGAGACTCTCCCGACCGCGTGACGGGCTTTGGAAAGGACGTCGACATCGGTGATCTCGGCGAGCTCCTGAAGAGCGAGCAGGTCGTGCTGCGGCTGCGGATCACCGACGCCGATGGCCAGCCCTTCAAGGGCCCGGTCTACCTGCGAGGGGCGGCCCTGGACTCCTTCGATGGGCAGCGCTGGCGATCGACTCTGGGTCGGGGCGGGACCTGGACCCCGCCGCCGCTCGATGCACCGGGTCTGCTGCGCCAAGAGGTCTTCCTGGAGCCGATCTCCGAGACGGTGATCTTCGGACTGGGCGAGATCGTGCAGGTGCGTGGGACCGGTCGCGGCTTGGTGCGAGATGGCAATGGGACCGTTCGCTATCGAGGCGCGCCAGACCGACTCCACTACACGGCCTGGAGTCTCCCTGCTCGGCCTGGTGCCGCGCCTCGGCCGACCGCGATCGATGCCTGGACCCAGCTCCCCGCCGACCTCGACCCGCGGATTGTCGCGCTGGCCGACCGCGTGCTCGCCCAGGCTGGTGGGACCGCCGGCCACAGCGCCAGTCCTTGGCAGAAGGCCGTGACCCTGACCGCCTTCCTGCGGCATGACTACCGCTACAGCCTGGTGCCGCCCGAGCTTCCCGGTGGGGTCGCGCCGGCTGACCCGCTGGCCTGGTTCCTGTTTCAGAGCCGGGCGGGACACTGCGAGTACTTCGCCACTGCCTTGGCCGTGATGCTGCGCACGCAGGGCATCCCGGCGCGAGTGGTGAACGGCTTTTTGGGGGGCGAGCTGAACCCCCTGGATGGCTGGCTGCTTGTGCGCCAGCGTGACGCGCATAGTTGGGTCGAGGTGAACCTGGGCGCGCAGGGGTGGGTGACCCTGGATGCGACCCCGGCGGGCGATCAGCCGCCGCGAATCGCCAGCGCCTGGTCCCAGGCCCAGGGCTGGCTCACCCGTCGCTGGGACTCCGCGGTCATCGACTACGACTTGCCCACTCAGCTCGGTGCGCTAGCGGCCGTCGGGCGGGTCCTGCAGCCGCCCGGGGTTCAGGCGGACAGTCCGCTGGAGCTGCCCGAGATCGGTGGCGTCGTCGTCCTCGGGCTGGCTGGCGCCGTCGCCGTGCTGTCGCTGCGGCTGCTCCTTGGCTGGTTG
>JAADHA010000282.1 GCA_013152105.1 Oligoflexia bacterium
ATGAGGCGCTTGCATATCCACTTTGGGTAGAGGTGCTCCCTAGTCATGGGGCCAGTCTCACCGCAGTAGGCGCAGTCTTTCATTGCTCTACTCCCTTCGGCACTGCATAGCGCGAACTCCACAGCTTCATGAAGCCCCATTTCGACTAACGCCCTGGTAGACGAGATCGCGGCACTGCACAACGCTGCAGCGGTAGAGTTTCACGACAGGCGCATCCTGAGCTTCTCCAGTATTTCCGGCACCGCGGCCACCGCGGCCAACGCGGCCACGGCGGCGTCAATGGCTTCCTCCGTAGGGGAGCGCAGCCCCGCGATGGGGCCGACCAGCAGGTGGGGCTGCTCCTACACGATCTCCCAGGCCATGCGGCTGTCGAAGGCGAAGGGCAGGCGCTTGCCGGTGATGCCCTGCACGGCGGGGAGGGTCTGGCCGTGGTCGATGACCTACAGCCGGCCGCTGTTGACCAGGAGCTTCGGGTTGGTGCAAGCCGAGCGGTCGCCGTGCGCTTGTCGACCACCATATAGCCGTCCAACTCGGGATCTTCAGGCGCGCCCACCGCGACGAGATAGTGGATCTCGATCACCGCGTCGAAGTGCTCGCTGCGCACCGCCCCCATGGCTGGGTCGGGGGGGAGACACGGCTCACTCAATGCAGGCCACCACCAGCGGCACTTGGACGCCCACCGCGAGATCCTTGGACCATGTCCGCGGCGCGCTGTCCGGCTGATCTTGCTCTGGCTCGCCGTCGGGCTCACCGTCGGGCGCGGCGTCGAGGGAGCGGTCGGGAGCGAGATCCACCTGGAGGTGGCCCGCCAGGGCGTCAACCGCCAGGCCCAGCAGTGGGCCTGTGCCGGTCTTGTTGCCGCCTCGGACACCGATGATGGCGTCGATCTCTGGCAGCGGGATGAATCCCGTGCAATCAACAAAGACGAGTCCTCCGACGCCAGCCTTCATCCCAAGGGCCGCGCGCGCGCCGCCGTGACGCAGCAGCTCGCCGTAGAAAAAGGGGCCCCCGGTGGGCCGAAGGACGGTGGATCCCAGATAGCCGGGGAAGGCATAGCGCGTGCTGAATTCGGCCCGCACGCCGACCCCTCCGGGAAAGCCGACGACGAAGCTCAGGCCAACGAAGGCCTGGATGTTCGCGGCCCCGTGCGTCGACTTGGCGCACGCAGAGGCAGGCAGGCCAAGCAGCACCGCGGCCGGGAGCATGGCGAGGGCGCAGGCTGCGGCAGAGGGAAGGTGCGGGCAACGAGGTGAAGGCAAGGGGGACCCGCGCTTGGGGGCTGCGAGCGACAATCATACACGTGGGGCGGCGACCGGGCGGGGGTGCGCCGGAGGTGCAAGGGGGGCGCGGCGTAGCGCTGCAGGCGCTCCAGGATGATCAGCATCACTTCCAACTCCACCATGCGCACCAGGCGGGGCCAGCACCACGCAGTCGCGGCCGTCCAGGAGCAGGCCTGCAATGGGCTGGGCCGCAGCGCAAGCCGTCCCTCTCAGCGCTCCAGCTCAGCTCGGCTTGCGTCAGCTTGATGACTGCGAAGTTCACGAAGACCCGCATGCGCTCGACGTCGGCGAGCCAGTCGCCGTCGCCCTCGAAGACGGTCAGGTCGTCCTGGCCATCGGCGATGCGGACCAGGCGAAACTGGTAGGTGCCATCGACGTAGGTGCCATCGACACTGTCGCTGCGGTCGAGGCAGTCGACCAAGGAGAGGGTCCGAGTCTGGGAGTCTTCGATGACCCGGCGGCACAGGACCAGCCAATCGCAGTGGATCGTCATGGTCAGGCCGCCAGTCCTGGGGAGGCGTCCGTCACCTCGACCGCTGTGCTGAGCGGTGTGGGCGAGGAATATGCAGCTTGGACCAGGTGCCGGTGGGTCACCTAGGCGGACGTGGCCGCCTGGCGATCGAGCACCTGCCGCAGCCAGGCAGCGGGAGACTGGCCCAGCTTGCCGCAGTGGGACTCGACCTGGGCGACCAGGCCCGACGGCAGGTCCAGGCTGCGCGCAGCGGGCGGAGCCTTGTCAGCGGGATCCCCGACCAGCAAGCCGGCCGGGATCTCCAGCGCGGCGGCGAGGTCGCGGACCATGCGCATGGTCAGCTCGCGCTTGCCACTGAGGACTTCGCTCAGGCGGCCGGTGCTCTTCCAGCCCATTCGGCCGGCCAGGGCACGCTGGCTGAGCTTCAACTCGGCCAGCTTGAAGTGGATGACTTCGAGCGGATCGCCGGGGGGCAGCGCGTAGTGCTCGGCTTCGTAGGCTTCGATGAGGACGGCGAGGACATCGAGCTCGTCACCTTCGGGGGTGCCCGGTTCGGCATTCCAGAGAGTGTCGACTCGGTCCAGAGCATGGGTGAGGTCGTCGTCGTTGCGGATCGATCGGATGTTCATGACATTCACGGGCGAGGGAGGTACGGAGAATCGCTACAGGTTGCGGGCCACTGTCGCAGCCTTGATGCGGTCGTATTCCTGGTGATTCCCGAACCAATGCAGGCGAATACGTTGGCGCGGGTAGCCGACGCGGACGATCAGGCGGTACGCATTGCCTCCGATGTTGAACACGATCCGATCAGACCCGATGGGGTCTGGATCATACGTCGGCGAGAGCCGCAGTTCGTTGTGGCTGGTCCAACATGCAGCGGGCGCCCCGCCACCGGCACGGGAAGCAGGGGCAAGGGCTGATCAGCGGTCGATCACCGTCAGATCGGTGCCGAGCCCCTTCAGATCGCCGATGACATCGACGGTCTGGTCGTTGCCCTGGTCGTCCTTGACGATGACCGTCTTGGGGCCGACGACCACGAAGAGCATCCGGTCCGGGTCCAGGTACGTGTTGGCGGCGTCGCCGACCGCGGCGGCATCGACCGCCCTGAGCTTGGTCGGGTACTTCTGCCAGGCGTCCGCGCCCAGGCCCCGCTCCAGCACGCTGCTGAAGGCGCCGGCCGTGGCATCGTTGGTCTCGAAGTTCCCGGCCAGGGACTTGGCCAGGTAGTCCTGGACCTGGACCAGCTCGTCGGCGGTCGGGGCCCGCCGCTGGCTGGTCATGACCTTGATGATCTCGCCCACCGCGGGACCGGTCTTGTCGGCCTGGACGCTGGTGCGAGCGGACATGACACCGGTGGTGCGGCCGGCACCCAGGCCGCCGAAGGCACCGTAGCTCCAGCCGTGCTCTTCGCGCAGGTTCATGTTCAGGGGCGATCCGAACATGCCGCCGAACAGGGTGCCAGCGATGTTGGCCGGCCAGTAGCCCTGGTCCGTGCGCGACATGGCCGGCGTGCCCACGTGAATCACCGACTGCACGGCCCCGGGCTGGACGACGAAGACGATGCGGGTGTGGTCCGGGGTCGTGGCCGGCGCCACCTCGGTCCGTCCGCCCGTGCCCTTGGCCCAGCTACCCAGGCGCGGCTCCAGCAGCGCCTTCAGGTCGTCGGGGGTGGTGTCCCCCGCGACGACGATCATCGCGTTGCCGGCGTGCCACTGGTTTTGGTACAGCTTCATCACGTCGGCCCGCGTGATGGACTTCACCGAGTCCTCGGTCCCGATGGCCGGCACACCGTAGGGGCTGTCGGCCCCGTAGAGCTGCTCGGCGAAGGTCTTGCGAGCCACGGCCCGCGGATCGGAGGTGTTCTCGGTGATCTGGTCCAGGGCCTGCTTCTTGACCCGGACGAAGTCGGCCCGGTCGAAGCGGGGCTGCAGCACGATCTCGGAGAGCAGGTCCATGCTGGGGGCCAGGGAGTCGCCGCCCAGGGACTCCAGCGTGACGGTGCTGTTGTCGTCCCCGCCGCCGACGGAGAGCTTGGCGCCCAGGTCGGCCAGGGCCGCCGCCAGCTCGGTGCCGGTGTGGGCCTTCGTGCCCTCGTCCAGCATGCTCGCGGTGAGCGCGGTCAGGCCGGCCTTTCCCTTCGGGTTGGCATCGCGGCCCACCGACAGGTCGACCTGGACTGTGACCAGCGGCAGGTCGTGCTTCTCGACCAGGTAGACCGGAATGCCGTTGGACAGCGTGAAGGTCTCGGCCACCGGCGGCTGCCAGGTGGGCTCGGGGCCCGGATCCGGCGGCTTGGCCCGCCAGGCGTTCGGATCCGGCGGCGGAGCCTGGTCGGCGACTGAGGGCGGCGCCTTCTTGCCGCAGGCGAGGACCGGGAGGAAGGCGGCCACCAGGGCCAGGCGCTTGAGGGGGACGGTGCTCACTGCTCACCTCGGTCCGCGATGGGCGTCACCTGGACCACCACGCGGTCGTCCTGGCGGATCTGCTGGTTCAGCACCTGCTTCATGCTGTCGGCCGTGACGGCTTCCATGCGGGCGATGTCCTTGGGCAGGTAGCCGGGGTCGCCGGTGTGTTGGTTGTAGTAGTTGAGGACGTCGGCCTTGCCGCCGAAGCCGCCCAGGGACTCCAGCCCGCGCAGGGTGCTGGCCTGCCAGGTGTGCAAGGCGCGGCTGAGCTCGGCGTCGGTCGGAGCGTCGGCCTCGAGCTTCTGGACCACCGCCCAGGCGGCGTCCTCCAGCTTCTGCGGGTCCTCGCCAGGCTTGCCCAGCACCTCGATGGCGAAGACGCTGCCGAGGTCGAGGGGGTACTGGTAGCAGGTCACGCTCTGGGCGATCTGCTGCTTGTCCACCAGCTCGGTGTACAGGCGACTGGACTTGCCGTCGCCGAGCACGCTGGCGGCCAGGGTCAGCTCAGCATCGCCGGGCTGGAAGTCGGGCGAGGTGACCCAGCCCAGGTACACCTTGGGGAGCTGCACGTGGTCGGTCAGCGACTCGCGCCGCTGGCTGGTGATGGGCTCGGTCTTCACGTCCAGAACCGGCTTGTCGGCATGCCGCGGGATGTCGTCGTAGTACTTGTGGACCAGGGCCATGGTGGCGTCGGCATCGATGTCGCCAACGATGACCAGGGTGGCGTTATTGGGCGCGTAGTAGGTCGAGAAGAAGCTCTTGACATCGTCCAGGGTGGCCGCCTCCAGATCGTGGTGGCTGCCGATGACCACGCCGTTGTAGGGGTGGGGCGCGGGGAAGAGCAGCTTGAAGAAGCGCTCCTCGGCGATGCCGTAGGGCACGTTCTCGGTCGACTGCTGCCGCTCCTTGCGGACCACGTCGCGCTGGTTGTCCAGCCGCGCCTGGGTCAGCGTGTCGAGCAGGAAGCCCATCCGGTCGCTCTCCATCCACAGAGCCAAGGCGATCTGGTTGGACGGCAGCGTCTCGAAGTAGTTGGTCCGGTCGAAGTCGGTCGTGCCGTTGACCATGCTGGCGCCGACACCCTCGAGCATCGGAAACCACGTGTCCTCGGGGATGTCCCGGGCCCCCTGGAACATGATGTGCTCGAAGAGGTGGGCGAAGCCGGTCCGCCCCGGCACTTCGTTCTTGGCACCCACATGGTACCAGGTCTCCAGCGACACCAGCGGCAGGCGGTGGTCCTCGACCAGCAGCACCTGCAGCCCATTGTCGAGGTGGTACTCGGTGTAGGGGATGTTCGCGTCGAGTCCGCCGGCATGGGCCAGCGACGGCAGCAGCAGCAGTCCCAGCATGGGGCCTCCGAGTGCGGGGGCGAGGGCGTATCCGACTGGTGGGAGGGCGCGCTATACCCGCTGCGGAGGCTGCGATGAACGACTTCACCCACCGTACCCTGCCCGTGGTCGACAAAGAGGTGATGCGCCTGGGGCTGGCAACCAACTACGGCCTCGACGCCGACGGCATCCGCGACGCCGTGGACCGCGGAATGAACTACCTGTTCTGGACGCCGCGAAAGTCCTACACGACGCCGGCGATCAAGGACGTGCTCGCCAGAGACCGCGACGCCATCGTGCTCGCCACCGGGCCCACCACCGGCTGGTGGGGCGGCAATATCCGTCGCTTCACCGAGCACACGCTCCGCCTGCTGGGCACAGACTACCTCGACATCCTTCAGGTCTTCTGGGTGGGCGTCTCCTCGGCGCTCACCGACTCGACCATGACCGAGCTGCTCCGCCTGCGCGACGAAGGCAAAACCCGCGCCATCGGCATCTCCATCCACGATCGCCAGCGGGCCGGCCGCCTGGCCGCCGACTCCGATCTCGACCTGCTGATGATCCGGTACAACGCCGCGCATCCCGGCGCCGAGAAGGACATCTTCCCCCACCTCGTGCCCGGCCGCCGCACGGTCACCGCCTACACGTCCACGAGCTGGCGCAAGCTGCTCAAGGCGCCCCGGCGTTGGAAGGGCGAGGTCGCCACCGCCGGCCAGTGCTACCGCTTCGGGCTCAGCAACCCCTTCGTCGACGTGGTGCTCACCGGTCCCAAGACCCGCGAGCAGCTCGACGAGAACCTGGCCGCCCTGCAGCAAGGCCCGATGGAGGGCGAAGAGATGGACTGGATGCGCAAGTTCGGCACCGCCGTGCACGGCTGAGTCAGGCGGGCCGCACCGTCACGGCTGGGGTTGACCGACCCACCTTCAGAATACCGGCTCGAGATGGCGAGCGGCGCTCGGCCGTCGCACCCGGCTACGCTGCACCGCTCCCCACCTGGAGCCCGCCATGTCCCTGTCCGACGGACTCGTCATCGACGAACACGGAACCGCCCGCTGCGCGTGGGGGGGCAGCCACCCGCTCTACGTGCCCTACCACGACACTGAGTGGGGCTACCCGGTCACTGACGACGCCCGCTTGTTCGAAAAGATCTGCCTGGAGGGTTTCCAGTCTGGCCTGTCCTGGCTGACCATTCTCAAGAAGCGTCCGGCCTTTCGGGCCGCCTTCGCCGACTTCGACATCGACGCCGTCGCCGCCATGGGGCAGGCCGACGTCGAGCGCCTGCTCTCAGACGCCGGCATCGTCCGCCACCGCGGCAAGATCGAGGCGACGCTCAACAACGCCCGCCGGGCCGTCGAGCTGCGCGACGATGCGGGGTCCTTGGCCGCGTACTTCTGGCGCTGGGAGCCTCCGAGACGGACGACGCCCGTCGACCTCGCCACCCTCCGCGGTCTCTCCCGGACCGCGCAGAGCACGGCCCTGTCCAAGGACCTCAAGAAGCGCGGCTGGCGCTTCGTCGGTCCGACCACCGCCTACGCCTTCATGCAGGCCATGGGCCTGGTCAACGACCACCTCGCCGGCTGCACCGTCCACGACCGGGTGGAAGCCGCCGCGGCAGCGTTCGAGCGGCCGGGGTGAGCGGGCCGCAGCCGCGGGCATTGGCGACGGGTGTTGGCTGCGGTCAGGATCCACAGGTTGATGCGCCGAACAACAGATGCGTGGTGGTGGCACCGCCGTACACGGCAGAGTCAGGCGCGCCGGTTCGTCAGCGCGCCACGGGATCGACCTGGAAGTCCTGGACGAACTCGATGCCGTGGACATCGTCGCGCAAGGTCAGGGTGATCTTGCCAGGCTCGATGAAGTAGACCGAGGCGTCTTCTTTACGGCCCCAGATGCCCTCTTCGTAGATCCCGTCCAGATTGTAGGCCGCGACCACCGAGCTGGCCGGATCGGCGCTGAGGGTGGCGTCGAAGACCCCGGCCAGCCGGTCGCCGGCCCCGTCCAGCGGGTAGGGCAGATACGCCACCTGGGTGCCCTCGGGCACCGTGGGTGTGGCCGCCTCGGTCTGGCTGAAGTCCTCATCGCCAGGCTGGCGGATCCAGGTGATGGCGTCGAGCGCGACCGGATCGTCGAAGCTCAAGGTGATGGTGTCAAACAGGTCGCCGTCCAGCCACGACTCGATGGTGTAGGAACCTGGATCCGACGCGGTGAGGTAGATGGTGGGCACCGTGTCCGCGTCAGCGTCACTCTGATCGATGCTGGCGTTCCCGGAGACGCTGTGGACGATGTCCCCCGGGGTGTCCGCGTCGTCCACACCCGTGCTGGTCAGGTCGGTGTTGATGATCTGGGTGTAGCCGGTGAGGATGTTGACATCGGTGAGCTGATCGCTATCGATCTTGTAGTAGGTGTACAGTGAGTAGTCGATGCGCCCCAGCTCGCCGGTCGAGCTGGTGGCATCGCCGCAGGCAGAGCAGGCCAGGGCGAGCAGGATGCCGAGCAGTTGGCGGGTCATGAGCGCCTCCATGATTGTCGACCAACGCCCCGAGCCTATCGCGAATGCCTGGACGATGACAACCCGGCCGCGGACCTGCGCTTGTGCAAGTGGAAGCCGAGGAAACCGAAACCTTCCTTGCCCTCGGTCAGCTCCACTCGCCTCGTCTTCTCGGCCTCCTCGCATGCCTCCGCGGTGTCGCACATCACCACGAAGTCAAGGCCCTGTCGCTGCCGACCAGCGCGGGCTCTCCCGTGGAGCGAGGTACATGCTCAGGCACGCGACATTGCAGAGCCAGCACGGTGGTATTCTCTCGAGCATGCAGACGTACACGCCTGGGAAGAAGGACGACGGCCGACACAAGGACGCGGAGCGCCCCGCCGAGCGACCGCGCACGGCGATCCCGCCGATCGCACGCGTCAGAGGCAAGGCGGCGATGCCAAGCTCTTCGCCTGGTCAAAGCGCGCCGGACGTCTCGGCCGACGACGCCACCGA
>JAADHA010000283.1:0-9607 GCA_013152105.1 Oligoflexia bacterium
GATCTCGCGCGAGCGGGGGTCGAAGACCTTGACGATCACCGGAAGGGACGCGTCCGGGGCGATGTAGTCGACGTCCCGCAGCAGGGCGGCGATATGGGCCACATCACCGGGTCGATACACGCCCCGATCCGTCCACACGGCGGCCTGGTAGGGGTTGCGGGCGGCGAAGGGCGCGCCCGAGACGTCGTCCTCGGGCTGGTCCTGGACCTCGTCGAAGGCCAGGTAGGTGAGATCGTCCCCCTTGCGAGCCACCACGGCGATGGGCGCCGCGTCGTCGACCCCACCCGGGGCAACACGCAGCCGACAGCCACCGCTGGGGTCGGTCCGGCAGGTCGCAGCCACGCGCCCGCTGGGCTGGAGGAGCTCCAGGGCCACGCCGCTGAGCGGCAGGTTGTCCTGCACCCCGACGACCCAGACCCACACATCGCTGGCCGCCGGGTCGTCCGGGACTGGGGCCGCTGCCTTGGCGACGATGTGCATATCGGTGAGCAGCAGCCGGCTGGCCGCGTGGGCGCCTTGTTCGCCCTCGCCCTGGCCATCCAGGCTGAGCTGGTAGACCCCGCGCTTCACGTCAGGCAGCAGCCCACCGACATCGAGCCAGGTCGTCTCGGACTGGTCCGGCTGGCCCACCAGGGTGATCTTCTGCTTGAGCACCAGGTCCGAGGTGCGCTGGTCCGAGGCTTCGTCCCCCGCAATCCAAAATGCCAGGTTCTGCGGCGGAATATGGCGGATCCTGAGGGTCGCCTGGGACACGTTGAGGTGCTCCACAGGCAAGCTGTGCCAGGCATCGCGCGGCAGGTAGCGCCCCTGGGAGCGGAAGCGCAGGGTGGGCTTGCGAGGCGGCACCTGCAAGGTCGCGTCGTAGGCCAGGGGCAGCACGCCACCGTCCAGGGTGCGGGCGCCCGCGTCGATGCGCAGGCTGGCCGTGCCGCGCTCCAGCGGACCGAAGATGCGGAAGCCACCAGGGGCCTGGGCGATGGAGAGGGTCTCGCTGGACGCGCTGCTGCTGCCGGAGGCGAGGTGTACGCTGCGAGCGAGGGTGTCTTCACTGATCATGCAGCGCGGCGAGACATCCCAACTGTCGTAGGTGTCCCGGTCCCAGTACCACCGGGTGCCATCGACGGCATGGTCGCGGCAGACCACCTCGATATAGTGGCCGGACACGCCCTCTTTCACCATGACCGCCAGGATCTCCACCGGGGGACCGTCGCTGAGCGTGACCTGTCCCTGTCCCGCCGGGGCCGTGACATCGCCGTCGTAGGCCCAAGGCACACCCGCCGCCACGGCCACGCTGAGGTCGACCTGCTCGCTGGCCAGGGCGTCTCCACGCAGGGCCAGGCGCACGGTGTCGGCGCTGGGGCCGGCGGTGACCGAGACCGGCTGCATCGCGTGGCCGCCGGTCTGGACCGTCAGCCGGGAGGCGACCTGTTCGGGCGCGACCGGAGCGGTGAACACAAGGTCCACCGTCGCTTCCCGCCGCGACCGGTCCCGCCCCTGGGCGCTGACCCGCAACAAACCCATGGGGGCCGTCTGGAAGGTCGTGCTCCAGGCGTCCGGTGTCGGGGCGCTCCAGGTCTGCGCCAGGGTCGCCACCGATGAGACGTGCGCGGTGTAGGTCGTGTCGGGCCGAAAGCCCGTGGCCGGGGCGAAGGTGAGCGTCCGCGCGTCGCTGATCGTCAGCGCACCTTTTAGGTCCGGGTCCAGCACCAGGCGCGTGCCGTCGAGGGCCGGTGCGCTGACCATGGTCACTGGAAAGAGCTCGGCGTCCGCGTGTACGGCGAGCTGGGCCGGCACCGCACCGACCCGCCCCATCGGGGTCAGGGTCAGCCCCAGTGCGTCTTCCGCTGGTGCGCTGGGGGTGGCCGCCACGTCCACCGTGCTGGTCTCCTGGTCCGCGGGGTCACCGCAACCTGTGCCACACAGAAGCAGCGTCCCGAGAACGGCAGCCACAAGATGGTCGCGACGATGAACGAGGCCAAGACCAGCATGGACCGGAGGCGTGGACACAGGTGGCTCCTACAAGACCAGGACGGGACCGAACGGTAGCTAGCCAGGAGCGGGCAGCATACCAACATCCGCGTAGAGTTCGTCCACCAGCAGCCAGGCGTCCAGGCCCGGTAGGGGGATGCGCTGGCCGCGGCCGTGGACCGTCATGCCCCACTCGCCCGCGTCGTCCTTGCGCCAGCGCTGAACCTCGACCCGATCCGACCGGATGAACATCACCGCCCGCATCCCCGGCATCGTCCGGTAGTCGGCCAGCTTGAAGATCGAGTCGTACCGCTCTGTGGAGGGCGAGAGGACCTCGACCACCAGCACGGCGTCGATGATGGCGTCCGGGTCGTCGGGGTCCGTCTGGATCGGACCGCAGGTGACGCTGGCGTCCGGGTAGTAGGCCCGGCCGGAGGACCCGATTCGCACCCGCTGGTCCGAGCTGTGGACCCGACAGGGCTTGCCTCGAACAAGCCCGTGAAGAAGCGCCTGAACGGTCGAGCCCAAGACGGCATGGGCGACGCTCCTCGACTCCAACCGGGTCGTGCTTCGCGCGGTCAGAAATGGTCACAAGCCCAGGCGCCACGCGCCAGATGTCGCTGGCTGTGACAGCGCCTGTCCTGGCGTGTTAGAATAGGATGGCGATAACTCCTCCTGCCCTCAGCACGCTCACAGCCCAGGGTGCGCACGTCTCCAAGGATCCCGGTGAGACCAGCGCCTTCGCTACCCGAAAACCTGCAAGGCCTGCGCGCCCTCCACCGGGTGCGCCTGACCGCAGCCATGGTCTTTGCCTTGGCGGTCGTCATCAACGGCCCCCTGCTGCATGCCGACTCGATCCAAGACACCATCTGCCTGCTCGCCTTGGCCGGCATCGTAGCGCTGACCGGTGCGGGTGCCCTGGTCGCCACGACCCGCGGGATCCTGCACGCCTCGCCCAGGGGGGCAATGGTCAGCGTGACGCTGGACATGGTCGTCGTCACGACCACCGGCCTGTTCATCGGTGGGGTCCACTCGACCCTGCCCCTGCTCTACATGCTGCTCATCGGCACCTACAGCCTGTGCCTGCAAGAAGCGCCCCTGATCGTCGCCGTGGTCTCGGCCTGCGGCGGCTACCTGGCCCTGGCCTGGACCGACGCGGCACCGCCTCCCCTCGACACCCAGATCGTCGTCCTCAGCACCTACGCCCTGCTAGGCATGGCTGCGGCGTGGACGGTCCGAATCAGCAAAGGCCTGGTTCAGCTCGCCCTGGACCGGCAGCGGGCCCGGCTGGACGCCGAGTACGTCGTGGCGCGCTACTTCAGCCCCCGGGTCGGCGAGGTCCTGCTGAACCACCCGACCGAGCTGATCACCTCGCAACGCCGAGTGGTCACGACCCTGTTCGCCGATCTCGCCGGCTTCACGGCCCTGGGAGAAGCGGCCGCACAGCCCGCGTCCGAGGTCGACGTGCTCGAGACCCTCGACGCCTACCTCGACGCGCTCGCGACGATCGCCATCGACCGTGACGGTACCGTCGATAACTACCTGGGGGACGGGATCCTGGTGGTCTTCAACGCCCCCCTCGGCCAGCCGGATCACGCCCGCCTGGCGCTCGAGACCGCGGCCGCCATGCAGACCGCCGCCTTTTCCCTGTCCACCCAACGGACCGAAGACGGACGGCCGGTGCTGGGTCTCACCATCGGAATCAACACGGGGGACGCGGTCGTCGGACCGGTCGGCGGAAAGGCGCGCGTCCAGTACACGGTGATCGGTGACTCGGTCAACGTGGCCAGTCGCCTGCAAGCAGAGGGCGAGGCTGGCGAGATCATCGTCGGCCAGGCCACCGCGATCGCCGCTGGTCTCGATGGCCCCTTCGAACAAGCGACGGTGCGCGGCCGTCAGCAACCCGTTCACTTCATGCGGCTACGCGGTACACCGCTTGACCCCCGCCTATCGGGCACCTGCCCGGCGCCGAGTGATCCAGGCGCCTCCGGCAAGCAGCCCGAAGAGCAGCCCGACCAAGGGCACGCTGGCCAGGTCGATCACCCTGCGGTCAAGAACCTCGCGACCGGCACTGGCGTCTAAGGTGGGCCCGGCTGGATCGCCCGGCGGGCGGTAAACCGCCCGGGCCCCATAGGCTGCGGCCAGACGCTGCAAGAAGACACCGTCCGGCACGATCTCGACCAACTCGGGGTCGCGATCGCTGACCGCGAAGACCGTCTCGCCACGACCGGGAACGCCCGGACTGCTGGCTCGAATCCGGTGCGCCCCCTGTTCCTTGGCGGCGACCTCGATCGAGGCTTCGCCCGAGGCGTCGGTGACCGCCTCGAAGCTCTGGGCGCGGCCCGATGGCGGCGTCACGGTGCCGCGGACCACGGCCCCATCGACCGGCAGGTAGCCCGCATCGTGGACCTTGATCACCACCCGCACGCTGTCGCCCAGCAGCACGTTCTCCCGCGCGGGGGTGATGACCACGCGCTGGTCTTCGGGGTCCCCCATCAGCCAGCGCAGGGAGTTCTTCCAGAAGCGCAGGTATGCCTGGTTGCCGCGACCCACCGCGGCCTCTGAGAAGGACCAGCGCCACGACGCGTCGACCATCAGCGCCATGGACCGCCCCTTGCCGACCTCGCGAACGGCCAGGATCGGCGCCTTGCCCGTCCGCGAGCGGGCGCTTGGGTGTTCCAACAGGGCCGCGCTGTCCGGGGCCAGGCCGACCACCTCGTTGAACCCGTCCTGTTTGGGCAGGCGCTCCCAGATGGCCTCGCTCTCGGCGGGGCTGGCGCCCAGGCGGGTCACGGGGTGCACCCGCCCGGCGTCCGTGAGCACCGGTCGGAAAGGGGTCGGGTCGCTGCGCACCCCGGTGACCCCCAGCGCCACCGGAAGCACGGCCGCCAGCGGCGTCTCGCCATAGCCGGCCAGGTCGAAGCTGCGGTCTCCTCCGGTCATCAGGAGGGCGCCTCCGTCGCGCACATAGTTTGCAATGTTCCCCAGCAATTCGTCGGCAGACCGGTCGAAATAGGGCTTGTAGTCGAAGTTCTGGAGGATCACCAGGTCGAAGCTGTCCAGATCCTCGCTGAACAGGCGCTCGTAGGGGAAGGCGATCAGCGAGAGTTCGTCGGATCGCCAGCCCGCACCCATGTCCTCGCGGGTACGCAGGATGAAGAAGCTGACCAGGTCGACGCTGGGATCCTCTTTGAGGAAGAGCCGCATGAACTTCTGGTCGTAAGAGGGGCTGCCAGAGACCTGGAGGACCCTGGTGCGGTCCCGAACCACCCGAATCACCACCGGGTAGCTGTTGTTTCCCGGAACCGCATCAGCGTCATCGACCGGCACCGACAGCATATAGGCGAAGCGTCCAACCTTGGTCGGTCGCACGTCAAAGCTGACCTTTCCCCTGCCGTCTTCGCCTAGCTTGACCTGCTTGGTGCGAAGCGTTCGTCCCTCGCGACTCAGGGTCACCGGCAGGGTCAGGCCGGCCGGGCCGCGCACGCGCGCTGTGAGCCGAAAGTCCGTACGCAGAAACGCGAAGCCGCCGTTGATGACCCCGTCGATGGCGACATCGTACAGGTCATCAGCCTGGCCGACCTGGTAGATGGTCAGCGGCCCGGGCAGCGCGGGCACCGCTCCCGCCAAGGCTTGTCCCGCATCCGAGGCGGCCGCCAGCTCGCGGCGCAGAGCCCCGCGGTCCAGTCCATCGGTGATCAGCACGACGCCCCGAAGCTGCTGCCCCAGGTAGCGGTCCGCGACCGCCGACAGGGCCAGGCCGACATCGGTCCCGCGACCGGTCCAGGCATCCGGTGAGTTCGGGTCCGGCGCGCCCGCGTGGATGTCTTCATCGAAGGTCAAAAGCTCAGCATCGGGCCCGATCCGCTTGAGGATCTCCGCCACCGCGGCGCTACGTGGAGCGGCCCCCTCCAGCACGCCCATCGACGCGCTGCCATCGACCAACACCACGACCTTGCCGGGCTCGGAGCGGCCGCGCTCTTCTACCCAGCTCGGTCCAGACAAGGCCGCTGCCAGGGTCCCCAGGGCCAGCGCCCACAGCGCCAGAGAGGCCACCCGCAGCGAGGTCGCGCCGACTGGCAGCCCACGGCTGGTCCACACCGCGGCGACCCAAGCCAGGACCGCCCCGGCGACCGCGAGAGAGACCACCGCGTCGGAGCTGGTCCAGGCCAGGTGCCCCGCCGGGTCCAGCGTCGTCCAGAGCCAGGTGCTCACTCCAGCCTCCCCTCGCGCATCAGCTCCAGGACGTGGGCGGTGTCGTGCTTGTAGTTGGAGGTGAGGGCGTAGAGAACCAGGTTCACGCCGAGCTTGAGGGCCTCGCGGCGCTGCCATTCGCCGCCGGGCACCACGGGGTAGTGGTCTCGGCCATCGGGGCCTCGGTCCAGCGCCCCCGACAGGTCGTCGGCGCAGTAGACCAGGGGTGTCGTAGGCCCGATGCTGATCCCTTGCAGGGCCGTCGCGTTGGCGGTGCGTCCGACGGGGCGGTCCAGCAGGAAGAAGGCGCGGAAGATCGAGTGGTCGCCCGGGAGAGGCGACAGGGGGCGTGTCGGGAAGAGCCGGGTCGTGAGGGCCTGCACCGAGCGCAGGAAGGGTCCACCGGGGTTGCCGCTGGCGTCGTCGATCAGCAGGAAGCCACCGTAGGAGAGGTAGCGCACGAGCTGCTCGACCGCGGCGTCCGACAGCTCGGGCAGGGACCCGGTGCCCACCAAGACGCTGAAGGGATGGGCGAAGAGCAGGGGGTCTTCGGGGGAGAGGCTGACCGGCGTGGGGTCACACTCCACGCTGGTCGACTGGATGACCTCGAAGAGCAGGCGCTTCCAGGCTTCGGGGCGCGACGTCGTGCCCTGGTCCAGGAGCAGCTCGGCGATGCCAAACTGGCTGCCAGGCCCCAAGGCCCAGGCCGGGCCACCCAACGAGGCGGCGCCCGCCCCCAGCATCGCGGCGACGCGCAACGCATCTCGGATCAACTCGCGACGGGTCGGGTCATCCAACAGGGGCCACCTCTGGCGGAGCGCTGGGAGGAGCGCTGGGAGGAGCGGTGGGAGGAGCGGTGGGAGGATCAGCCTGGACATCAGGCACAAGCTCCCTGTCCCGCCGCGGTCCGGCCAGCAAGGCCTGGATCACTGACAAGAGGAGCGCGAGGCCCAACAGCCACGGGGCCATCTCGAAGTGGCGCAGAAAACGCTCGGGATCCACGTCTGCCGCGGTCTCGATCAGGCTCGGTCCCGGCCGCACGTCGCTCTCGATCGGGTCGACATTGGCCGCGACCCAGGCCAGAGGAGGCGCGCCCGGCGTCTCTACGACGTAGGCGCCTGCTGCATCGACGCGAAAGCTGACCGCCCCGGCGCGCACCGGTGCGGCCACCGGACCGCGGGGACCGGTCACGCTCACGTCCAGGGCGGTGTCGGGCAGAGGCACGACCACCGTCTCGCCAACCCGGACCGAGCGACGCAGCCCGCCGCCCCCGGCTTCCCCGCCCAGATAGCTGGTCAAGCGCTGAACGAGGGGCATGAAGACCGCTTGGAGCGGGAGGTCCGTCCAGTCCAGGTCGATGGTCGTGGTCAGCAGCAGCACCCGCCCCTGGCCGACCCGGCGCTCGACCAGCAAGGGGATGCCCCCCTCCAGCCGCAACAAGGTCGTGATGCCATCGCCCTCTTCGTAGGGTTCCAGGGTGAAGACGCGGTTGACCCGTGCCTGACCAAAGGCGCTGCGACCGCCTCGGGCAAAGGGCGCGAACAGCGGCAGGCTGGTGTCGGGCAGTGACAGGGCCTGGCCGAGTTCGCCGGGCCCAGCCAGCGCGCGCGGCTTGCGCAGAGCCGACGGCAACAAGCCGCCGAGGGCGTCGTTGTAACGATCCGCCGTCACATTGCTGCCCAGGCTGATGACCAGGCCGCCGCCCCCTCGCACGAACTCGACCAGGGAGCCCGCTACCGGCATGGGGTTGCTGACATTGGCCATGAAGACGACCCGATGCACGCTGCCGTCCAGATCGCTGAGCCCAGAGGGGCTGGTCACGTCGGGGAGGACGCCACCACGGGCCGCGGCGGTGGAGCCCCACGGAGCCAGGGCGCGCTCCAGGAAGTAGACCTCGCTGGCCGTCGGGGTCGGGCCGGGAGCGCCATCGACGACCAGCACGCGGCTGGCCCCCACCCGAGGGAGCTGAAAGGCGAAGGCATCGTCAGCCACCAAAGCGGTGTCACGGACCCGTGCCAGGCCCACACCGCCCGCCGCGACGCGCGGCACCGTGACCGACTCCTCGGCGCTCTCGCCCGCGGGGACATCGACAAAGGCGTTGATCTCGGCGCCATCAGGCAGCTCCACCGTCACCGGAGCCTCGACCCGATCGGGACCGTAGTTGCTGACCACGACCCGCACGCTCCCGCCCTCGGGGCCGTCTCCGTAGCGGGCGCTGGTGACGGCGAGGTTGGCGGGCCGCTTCGCTCGGACGGGCCGCGGCACCAGCGCGCCTCCTTGTTGGCCGAGCAGCTCCAGCTCGGCTCCGCCACCGGACCCGCTTCGTCGGTGTAGACAACGACCTCGCCACCACCACCGCCCAGCAAGCGCCGGGCCTCGCGCAGCCCGCCCGCCAGGTCGGTCGCGCCCTGGCTCTGGCGGACCTCGGCCAGGGAAGCCGCGACCGCGGCGCGATCCAGGCTGAGCTGAGGGGTCAAGCGATGCGCCTCGCCACCGATCAGCACCGCGCCGACACGAGTCCCCTCTGGCAAGGAGTTGACCAGGGCCACGGCCTGTTCCCGGGCGGTTGACAGGAGCGTCCCCGTCGCGGCGGCAGGGTCGGTGGCCTTGTCGGTGGCCTTGTCGGTGGCCTTGTCAGTAGCCTTGTCAGCGGCAGGGTCGGCGGCCTTGTCAGCGTCGGCGGCGCCACCCTCATCCCCACCCACAGGCAGGGCCGCGGACAGGAAGCCAGCACGCAGGTCCATGGACAGCGAGTCGTCCAGCACAACCACGACCGCCCCCGTGCCACCCACCGCTGGCGGCAGGCCGGGCCACCGCAGCTCGGGGCGGGTCACAGCCAGGACCGCGGCCACCACCGCGAGCAGGCGCAGCACCAACAGCAGCGGGTCCTGGACCTGGCGGCGACGGCGCTGGCGTCGGACGACCCGACGCAACAGCAGCATCGCGCCATAAGGCTGCTGGCGGGCCGGTCGCTGCCGCGCCAGGTGCGCGATCACCGGACCCGCGACCAGGGCCAGCAGGCCCAGGGCCAAGGGAGCCAGGAAGGCGAAGCTCACGGGCGGCTCTGCGTCATGGACGCCTCGGCGCGTCACCCGGTCGGGCCCGCACGATCCGAGCCAGGGCCAGCTCGAGCGGCGTATCGGTTGGGGTCAGCAGGTGGACGGCCTGGTACTGGGACAAGTAGCTACGCACCTCGTCGAGGTAGGTCGTGACGACATCCTGCATGACCGGCTGCACCCGCGCGGGGTCCAGGGGCAGCGCCGCTCCGCCCTCGGGAGACACGAAGCGGGCCGCATCGGCGAAGTCGAAGTCCCACTCGCGAGCGTCGTAGAGTTGGACCACCCGCAGGTCCGTCTGGCGCCGCGCCAAGGCCGCGACGGCCGGCCCCCAGGTCTCTGGCTCTTCCATCAAATCCGAGAGCACGACCACCATGCTGCGGCGGGAC
>JAADHA010000283.1:9625-10326 GCA_013152105.1 Oligoflexia bacterium
GCGGCCCAGGTTCGCGGTCCCAGCGGGCCGAAGCGCGGCCAGGGCCGCCACGATCTGCGCGAGATGGGCCTGACCGCTGCGCGGCGGGATCCACGGCCACCGGGGGCTGATCCCTTGGCCATCCCGACCCGGCTCTTCCCCGGCGACGATCGCCAGACCCACCGGTTCGCCCTGGTGAATCAGGAGCCAAGCCAAGGTAGCCGCCAGGGTCACGGCGTAGCCGAACTTGCTGCCGTCCAGCGGCGGTCGCTGGTAGCGCCCCCGGTCCCCCGTGCCGAGGTCACCGCTGGCGTCGAAGACGATGGTGACGGGCAGGTCGCTGACGGCGTGGTGGCGCCGCACGACCAGGCGGTCCGTCCGAGCCGCGACCTTCCAGTCCACGTCTCGGAGGGGGTCGCCCGGTGTGTATTCCTTGTAGTCGGCAAACTCGACATTGGGCGCGATCTTCACGCTGCGATGACCACCGTGGACCAGCCCGGTCACGGCCTGCCGGGCGCGAAGCTGGAGCCAAGCGACGCGACTGAGCACGTCGGCGTCCCACTGGGCGGCACCGCCACCGATGGCGCGCCCGATCTTCAACGGTTCAGCTTCACGTCGGCCAGGATCCGGTCGATGACCGCCGCGGTGTCTACGCCCTCGGCCTCGGCCTGGAAGTTGAGCAGGACCCGGTGACCCAGCACCGCCTGAGCGACAGCGCGCAC
>JAADHA010000018.1 GCA_013152105.1 Oligoflexia bacterium
GGAGCCGGCCCCCTGTTGATGGGGCTGGTCCCCATGACCATCGCGTCCTTCGCCAGGGACTGGCCCGCGAGTGGCTGGCTGATGCTGGCGGGGTTGGCCACCTATTCCGCCGCTGTGCTGGTCCTTTGGCGTCTATTCGGTGGCCTGCGGCTCCATCGACCGCTGTACTCGCTGTGGCCGGATCCGCCTGCGTGAAATCTGGAGCGGCCGCATCCATCAGGTGCGACAATTTCCCGCATGCCCCAAGAGTACCGCACGACCTGCGCAAAACGGCTCACAACCGACGGCGTAGAGCGATGGTTCAAGAGACCCACGGGATGGAGGTCTTCGCACCCCAGCCAGGCCCTCGGGACCAACAAACTCGCCTGAAGAAGTACCGCAGCGTGGCCTTCACTGGCGCCTGGGCCCGGAGTGGATGCTCGGCAGATCCCTTGCTAAGGCAGTCAGCCCACCCCGAGGTCCACAATGTCGGATACCCGAAGCCGCAAACAGCAGATCATCGACTCTCTCGACGCCCAGATCGCCGCGGCCTCGCCGCACTCCACACGCCGCAACTTCCTGTCCGTCGCCAGCGCCCTGGTCGGTGGTGGTGCGGTCGCCTGGAGCATGGCTGGCTGCGAAGGTGGCACGACCACCACGACCGCTCCCAAGACCGGCGCCACGGCCGCCAAGTCGGCAGGCCATGAGGGACTGGAGTACGAAGTCGCCCCCGGAAAGCTGGATGACTACTACGGCTTCTGGTCCGGTGGCCAGTCCGGCGAGCTCCGCATCCTGGGCGTCCCATCCATGCGCGAATTGAAGCGCATCCCGGTGTTCAACACCGACGCCGCCACCGGCTACGGCCGCGATGACTGGTCCAAGACCCTGCTCAAGGGCAAGGTCTCCGGCGACACCCACCACGTGCACCTGTCCTACACCGACGGCGTGTACGACGGCCGCTACGTCTACGTCAATGACAAGGCCCAGGCCCGACTGGCCCGCGTCCGCATCGACACGATGGAGACCGACACCATCATCGACCTGCCCAACAGCCAGGGCACCCACGGAATCTTCCCCCAACGCCACAAGACCGGGCTGGTCTTCTGCAACTCGGAATTCCGGACTCCACAGCCCAATGACGGTCGCGACATGGATGATCCGACCAAGTACGCCGCGCTGCACACCGCGGTCGACGGCGAGACGATGGAAGTCAAGTGGCAGGTGATGGTCGAGGGCAACCTGGATCTCTGCGCCACCGACTACGAAGGCAAGTACAGCTTTGCCTGCTGCTACAACTCCGAGGGCGGCGTCACCCTCGAACAGATGATGGCCAACGACCAGGACTACCTGTACGTCTTCAACCTGGCCAACATCGAAGCTGCCGTGGCGGCCGGCAAGACCATGACGATCGGCGACAGCAAGGTCCCGGTGGTGGACGCCCGCGGCGACAACAGCCCACTGGTCCAGCGCGTCCCGGTGCCGAAGAGCCCCCACGGCGTGAACGTCAGCCCAGATGGCAAGTACGCCGTCTGTTCCGGCAAGCTGTCCCCGACGGTGTCCGTCGTCGACATCAGCAAGCTGGCCGATGTGTTCGCGGGCAAGATCAAGCCCCGGGACGCGGTCGTCGCCGAACCCGAGGTCGGGCTGGGCCCCCTGCACACCGCCTTTGACGGCAGGGGCAACGGCTACACGTCGATCTTCATCGACTCGGTCATGACGAAGTGGAACATCGACAAGGCCATCAGGGCCTACGCCGGCGAAAAGGTCGACCCCATCATCGAGAAGATCGATGTGCACTACCAGGTCGGCCACTGCAACGCGTCGATGTCCGAGACCAAGGATGCCGACGGCAAGTGGCTGGTGGCTCTCTGCAAGTTCAGCAAGGACCGCTTCCTCAATGTGGGCCCGCTGCACCCCGAGAACGACCAGCTCATCGACATGACGACCGAGCACCTCAAGCTGGTCAAGGACGAATCGACCTACTCGGAACCCCACGACGCCGTCATCGTTCGCCGCGACCTGATCAACCCGCTCAAGGTCATGGACCGCAAGGACAAGCGCCACGCCTTCCTCGAAGCCCTGGCCGCGGAAGACGGCGTCGACCTGAAGAGCACCAACAAGGTGGTGCGCAAGGGCCCGCACAAGGTCCGCGTGTACATGACCAGCCAAGCGCCGGCCTACAACACGACCAATTTTGAGGTCAAGCAGGGTGACGAAGTCCAAGTCTTTGTTACCAACATCGACAACGTCGAAGACCTGTCCCATGGCTTCTGCATGAGCTTGCACGACGTGAACTTCCTCATCAACTCGCAGGGCACCAACTCCTTCACCTTCACGGCAGACCGCAAGGGCGTGTTCTGGTACTACTGCCCCTGGTTCTGCCACGCCCTTCACCTCGAGATGCGCGGCCGGATGCTGGTGTCCTGACCGCCCTTTCAGACCAACTCGTTCAGACCAACTCGTTCAGCCAGCGCCCTCATTCAGGCGCTGGCTGAACCGATCCACCGGCATGGAAGCTACCGATGCCCCTGCTCTTCACAGCCCTGCTTGGGGTGTGGTGCATGGTGTGCGTGGCGTGGGCTGGCGCGCCCGCTCCCGCACCCTCTGGCGCGCTGTCCTATGGCCACAAGGCTCGCCACACCGCCCTCGACTGCAACGCAACGGACCCCTGTGATCTCGCCCTGCCCGGCGCCACTCGGTTTGATTCTGTGCCTGGCAAGCCATATATGGTTGGCTTCGATGACGCTGGCAACAAGCTGGGCTGGGTCGTGCTGTCCACGGACCTCGGCAACATCAAGGGCTACTCGGGCAACCCCATCTCGACCCTGGTGGGGCTGGACCCGAACGGTGTGATCGCCGGGGGCCGAGTCGTCCACCACAGCGAACCGATCCTGCTATTGGGCATCCCCGAACAGCGGCTGCACGACTTTGTAGACCAATACAAGGGAGTCAAGGCGGACGAGACCGTCGTCGTGGGCAAGGCATCGGGCAATCAACGCGCTGTCGACATCGTGTCCGGCGCGACCGTCACGGCCCTGGCCGAGAACCGCACCATCCTGGAGTCCGCCCGCGAGCTGGGCCAGGATGTCGGCGTCATCAAGCGTGTCGTCCAGGTTCCCGGGCACTTTGTGATCGACGATGGTCCGCCGTGGACCTGGGCCGAGCTAGAGGACCGCCACGCACTTGGCTACTTGACCGTGACCCCCAAGCAGATGGATGTCAACGGCAAGGGCTACGAGGACTCGGTCGGTGGCGACCAGGCTTTCATTGACCTGGTCTTCGCTGTGGCCGACCCGCCCCAGATCGGGCGGACCCTGCTGGGCGACGGCATCTACCGATACGCCATGAGCAAGCTCCAGCCCGGCGAGCACCTGCTGGTGATCCTGGGCAACGGCAAGAGCAGCTTCAAGGGCAGCGGCTTCGTCCGAGGTGGGGCCTTTGACCGAGTCCGGGTCGAGCAGGGCTTGTCGGTCCTGACCTTCCGCGACCTGGACTACACCAACATCTCGGGCCCCGATGTAGCCGACGCGCCGGACTTCAAAGAGGGCGCCCTCTTCGTCACGCGCGACAACCAGTTGGACCCCGGCCGGCCCTTCGACCTGGTGTTCCTGGGAAGCCGCTTCGACGGAAAGGGCGGGTACTCACGAGAGTTCCACACATTCAGTCAGACCTTTCGCATTCCAAAGGCGATCTACAAGCTCGACGGACCGGACCCCGAGCAGGCCATCTGGCGCCAGGCCTGGCGCAACGACACCGTGCAGGTCAGCATCGTCATCGCCTGGCTGCTGACGCTGATCGGGCTCTTCTCAAGCCGACGCTGGCTCACCGGCAATATGAAGCGCCTGCGAAGAATCCACATCGGCATGATGGGATTCTCCTTCGTCGTGGGCGGGCTGATCCTGGGTGCCCAGCCATCGGTGACCCAGCTCTTGACCTTCATCTCGTCGGTCGTGCATGAGTGGCACTGGGGGCTGTTCCTCACCGAACCCCTGCTGTTCGTCTCGTGGATCTTCATCGCCGTGGTGTCGCTGATCTGGGGTCGAGGCGTGTTCTGCGGCTGGGCCTGTCCCTACGGGTCCATGTCCGAGCTGCTCTACAAGCTGGGCCGCGCCCTGAAGATCCCCGAATTCGAGATCCCCGACCCCATCCACCGCAAGCTGCGCCTGGTCCGCTACGCGGTGTTGATCGGCCTCATCGTGGTCTACCTCAAGGACCCGATCCTGGGCGAGCAGGCCGCCGAGATCGAGCCCTTCAAGAGCACCTTCTTCGTCGCCTTTTGGACGCGCCAGTGGTACTTCGCCGGCTGGTGGCTGATCCTCTTCGTGCTCAGCTTCTTGACCTACCGGCCCTTCTGCCAGTACATCTGCCCACTGGGAGCGGGCTTGGCCGTGCCCGGCAGCCTGCGGATCAGTGGGCCCCATCGCCGAGAATTCTGCTCGAAGTGCAAGATCTGCGCGCGCGGCTGTGAACCCCGCGCCATCCGGCCCGACGGGACCATCGACCCGCGCGACTGCCTGAGCTGCATGGAGTGCGAAGCCAACTGGGGTGATGACAAGGTGTGCCCGCCGCTGGTCAAGCTGCGTCGCGACCTGGAGAAGCGCGGTCAGGCCCGGCGCGTCAAGCCTCGCGAGATCAAATGAACGTGCTGCTGCTGCTCCTGGCCCTCCCGGCATTGGGCGCCAGCTTGGTGGTGGGCGTCGACGCAACGACCGTTCAGGCGACGGTCGACCTCGCCCAGGCCGGTGACCGGGTGGTGTTGCCGCCGGGCGACTGGCCCGGACCAGTGCGGATCGATCAGCCGATCACCATCACGTCCGACGGAGGAGTGCTGACCAGCGCAGGCACGGGCCACACCCTGGTCATCGCCGCGCCCCACACCATCGTCGACGGCCTGATCCTTCGCGGCAGTGGCACCGATCTGTCGACCAATGACGCCTGCATCCGCCTGGAGCCGACGGCCACGGGCGCCATCGTGCGCAACAGCCAGCTCAGCGAATGCCTGTTCGGGATCTGGGTCCACACCACCGCGCGGGTGCGCCTCGAAGACAACGTGATCGGCGGTCTCGTCGGTGTGCAGGCCAGCCGCAAGGGAAATGGCATCCAGCTCTTCGATGCCTCTGACCTGATCGTGCGCAACAACACGGTGCAGAACGCGCGAGACGGCGTGTACGTCTCGGCGACTGACAACAGCCTGATCGAGGGAAACAAAGCCAGCTATCAACGCTATGGCATCCACTATATGTACAGCCACCACAACATCATTCGCGGCAACGTGGCGACCCACAACAGCGGCGGCATCGCCCTGATGCAAAGCCACGATCTGGTGGTCGAAGACAACATCAGCACCGACAACGCCAAGCAGGGCATCCTGTTTCGCGACGCCGTGAACTGCCGCATCGCGCACAACACCGTCGACCGCAACGGCGAGGGCTTCTTCTTCTTCTCCAGCGTCGACAACCAGATCATCGACAATCACATCGCGGGCAACGGGATCGGGGCGCGGATCTGGGCCGGTACCGAGCGCAACATCGTGCGTGGCAACCAGTTTATCGGCAACCGCCAGCAGGTCTTCTACATCGCCACCGTCAGCCAGCTCTGGGACGGCGAAAGCGGCGGCAATTACTGGAGCGACTACCTGGGCTGGGATCAGGACCGCGACGGTTACGGAGACACGCCCTACCGCGTGGACTCCCTGGTGGCCGGGCTGTTGTTCAGGACGCCGGCCGCGGTGTTGCTGCTGAACAGCCCCACCTTGGAACTGCTGTCCCGTCTGCAGCACCAGCTCCCCGCGCTGTCCGTGCCCACGATTACCGATGCCACCCCGCTGATGGCACCCAAGGTGACGCCATGAAGGTCCAGCTTTGCGACATCCAGGTCCGCTTCGGACACCTGCTGGCCCTGGGCGGGGTCAGCTTGGACCTGCGCGCCGGTGCGGTCACGGTCCTGGTCGGCCCGAATGGCGCCGGCAAGTCGACGCTGATGGGCGTGCTCTTGGGACTGGTACGGCCCGACTCGGGCCACGTCATGGTCGATGGCCGACCACACCAGGGCTTGCCGAGGATGGAGCGCGAGAAGCTGGGCTACCTGCCCGAAGCGGTGGCCTTCGCCGACAACCTGTCGGGCCGACAGGTCATGCGCTTCTTCACCAGGGCGCGCGGGCTGAGCCGGTCCCGGGCGGACGCGGTTCTGTCGCGAGTGGGGCTGGCCCAAGCGGCTGGGCGAGCGGTCCGAGGCTACTCCCGTGGCATGCGTCAGCGCCTGGGGCTGGGTGTGGCGATCCTTTCCGAGCCCGCCTTGCTGGTCCTGGACGAGCCCACCGGCGGGCTGGACCAGCAGGGTCTCACCTTGCTGTGGGAGATCCTCAGCGAGTGGCGCGAGGCTGGACGCACGGTCTTGCTCTCGACCCACGACCTGGCGCTGATCGAGCGCCGCGCCGACCACATCTGTGTGCTGCACGACGGCCTGGTGCAGGCCCAGGGATCGCCCGACCAGCTCCGCCGGGATGTCGGCTTGCCCGTGCAGATCAGCGTCACCATCGACGACGACGCCGCGGTCGGTGCCTTGGTGGCCCAGCTTCAGCGCGGCGGCCTGGCCGATGTCCAGATCGCCACTGACATCGACGGGCGCCACCGCCACCTGGTGATGGAGACCGCTCCCGACGACCTGCTCCAGGTGCTGCGAATCGTCGACGGAGCGCCTTCTTCGGTCCGCGATCTTCGGGTCGCCGAGCCGGGTCTGGACGATGTCTACGAGCGCCTGCTGGAGGTGACACGATGATCCTGGGACGGGTTGGCAGGGCGCTGGTCGTCTCCGAGCTGGTCGAACGCTTGCGGGACCGCTGGGTGCTCATCATCACAGCCCTCTTCGTGCTGCTGGCCAGCGGCATCAGCCTGTACGGGCGCTCGGCCGCCGATGCCCAGAGCACCGTCACCGCCCCCAGCATCGTCACCTTGTCGACCTTCCTGGTGCCCCTGGTCGCGCTGGTGCTGGGTCATGACGCCATCGTCGGCGAGCGCGAGCGCAACACCCTGGGGCTGTTGCTCTCCCTTCCCGTTCGGCGGGGCGAGGTCCTGCTGGCCAAGTACATCGGCCGAGCCTTGGCCCTCTGCCTGGCGGTTGGCGTCGGCCTGGGCGTGGCGGCCATGGTCCTGGAGCCCGGCCACCGCGCGGCCCTGCTGGCCCTGATCCCACCTACCTTGTTGCTGGGTGCCGCCTTCTTGTCCATCGGCACCGCCATCTCCGCCCTGACCCGCCACCGCGCCACCGCGGCCAGCCTGGTCGTCGTGCTGTGGTTCCTGCTGGTCTTCTTCTACGACCTGGGGATCCTGGCGGCCCTGGTTGCCACCGACGGTGCCCTGAGCCAGGACACCGTGGCCTGGCTTGTCACGCTGAATCCAGCCGGCCTGTACCGCACCGGCATGCTGGTGAGCCTGGTTGGGACCGAAGCCCTCTCCCAGATGGGGCTGGCCGTGGCCCTGCCGTCCACCGCTCTAAAGGCCGCGTTGTGGGCGGCCTGGATCATCGGCCCGCTGCTGGTCGGTGCTGCGGCCTTGCACCGGCGTCAGGCGGTGACCGGATGAGCGGCCGGATGAGCGCCCCGCTGCTGCCTCGCACGTTGTTGTCCCGCGCCGTGCTCTCCCTGGCGCTCTTGTGCGCGCCGGTCTGGGTGGCCTGCTCGACCCCAACCCAGTCCACGGCGGTGGCCGCCTCGCCAGCCGAGATCGAGGACGCAGAGTGTGCCGTCTGCGCGATGATGGTCCGCGAGCAGCCGGCCCCTCATGCCCAGGTCGTGCATCGCGACGGGACCCGCGCCTTCACCTGCTCCATCGGCGACCTGCGGGCCTACCTCGCCGCCCCCTCACCCCACGGCAAGGTCCAACAGATCTGGGTCCAGGCCCTGGCAGATGACTACGACCCCGCCGGTACCAGCCCCATCGGCGGCCCCTGGGTCCTGGCGGCCGACGCCCACTATGTTGTCGGCGTCACCCGTCCGACCGTGATGGGTCGCCCGGTCCTGGCCTACGCCACCCCGGCCCAGGCCACCGCCGCCGCCAAGGCCACCGGCGGCCACGTGGTCACCTGGCAGGCGCTGCGAGACACGCCCTTTTCGCAGGATCCGCCCTGACTCCGGATATCCTGACTCCAGGCATCCTGACTGCGTTGGCTCGTGCGCACCGCGGGCGCTCCAGGTTGAGCTGTGGATGATCCCGCGGGGGCTGCATCAGGTTGTGAGCACCACGGCGAGCGTCGGGAAATAGGGTGAGGCGACCACGCGGGGAGCAGGTGATGTGCCGGAAGGGCATCGAGGCTCCAGAGTGCGGCCATAAGAGGCGGCGTTAGACCAAACGGGGTGCTTTATGGCCGCGGTGCGGTTACCAACGCCTCTGTTATGTTGAACGGCACCCGTAATGGCCGATGGGCGGGCATAAGTCCCGCCGTTTACCCTAACAAGCAGCGTTGTGACCGCTCCCGCGCCGCCGCGGAGCA
>JAADHA010000315.1 GCA_013152105.1 Oligoflexia bacterium
AGTCTGCCTGCGAGTTGGCACGGCCACCGCGAAGGGACCCGCCGTGACCGCACCCAGGATGTCGTCCAGGGCCACCCGCGGCGGCGGCGCCAGGTCGGGGCGCAGCGCGAAGACCGCTTCGACGACATCGTCATCCATGTCGTCAGGAGGTGCGGCGCCCGGGTTCTCGGCCAGCCAATGCACCAGGGCGGCGACCGCAGGATCGTCGGCCGGCCGTGCCGCCAGGGGGCCCTGGTGTACGTCGGCCAGGATGGTGTCGATGTCCAGCCGTATCGGCGGTGCCAGGTCCGGTCGCAGGCAGTAGACCGCTTGGACCGCGTCCAGATCGAGATCCACAGGCGGTGCCGTGCCGGCGTCCTGTTGGAGCCAGTGCACGAGAAGCTGGGATTGGCGGTCTGGGTTCACTTTTTCAGGGCTCTTGGGCCAAGGCCATGGTGTGGAACGGGGGGCAGGGCACCATGAACACGCTCAGGGGGGCCAAATCTTACGGAATGCCTTGCAGGCCCGATGAAAGATGACATCGAAGTTGTTGACCTTGACATCCATGCGGTGGGCGCAGTCTTCACGGTCCATGTCGTCGAGCAGCCGAAGCCGCAAGGCGGTCGCGTACCGAGGACTGAGCAGGGCCAGGGCTTGCTCGACCTGGCGGCGGGTGTCGGCGATCTCGGGGGCGCGGTCGGGTGCGGGCGGAGGCTGGGACATCGTGCGTTCGATGGTCGCGTCGATCCGGTCGTCATCTTGCAGGCGGTTGCGGCGTTTTCGCGCGCGGTGGGTGTCCATGGCCCGGTTGATGGCGATTCGTCTCAGCCAGAAGAAGATGCTGCGGTCGGCCGGGCGGTAGGTCTCGATACGTTCGAGGGCCAGGCGGAAGGTGTCCTTGAGCACGTCCTCGGCAAGCTCGGGGTTGGGCAGGCGAGGCAGGATGGCCTGGCGGTAGAGGCGATCGCCATACCAGGCAAAGAGCAGCCCGGCGGCTTCGCGGTCACCCTCCAGCAGGCGCGCCACGACCTGCTGTTCCACCCGCAGATCGATGAGGCCGGTCGCTGGGTCGGGCTGCGTGTTCAGGGTGCCTCCTGGGCCGCTTGCGCCGTGGGCCCGCGTCAGGGACAGGCGCGGGCCATATCGTAGGTGATCCGCTGCTCGATACCCAGGGTGTAGCCCAGCACACCGACCACCATGCTCACGCCTTCTTCTCCGGGCAGCGTGCCCAGCGGGGTCTGCTGGCTGCGCAAGTGGAGCTGGGCGTCCTTGATCGTGAGCGAGATCAGGCCGTCGGTGGCGCGAAAGCGTTTGGGAAGGAGTCCGTCCAGGGATGTCGGCACCCCGCCTTCTGGAAAGACCACCGTGATCTCGAGAGAGCCCTGGTGGCCACCGATGGGCATGAACTGGCGCAGCACCGCCGCTCGCTGCTTTTCTTCCCAGGTGACGAAGGCGGTCGTGACCGCCGGGTCGATGCTCTCGACGATCTGGTCGAGCAGGCCCAGCGCTTCGGCGCCGCCGCCGGCGATGGCCACATCGGTGGTCTTGCCGCTCGCGGAGATCGAGATGCTGCCGTGGTCTTTGGCGGATTTCTTGTCGGGATCGATGGGCGGCAGGCGGCCCACGATGGGGTGTGGACGGTCCAGGCTGAGGCGGGTCTTCGATGTCGTCTGGTCGTCCTGGGGAGCGCCATCGCTGCCGCTTGCGGGGGCCGCCGCGTCCTGGTTCCAGGTGGTGTCGAGCCGGGTCCACAGGCCGTGGTCGAGGGTCCCGTCGAAGGTGCCCTTGGCGACGAGATCGTGGTGTTCCCCTGGGGACAGCCAGCCGCCGGGTGTGAACAGGGCCGCGGTGAAGACCACGTGACCCTGAAGCTGCACGCAGGAGTCGGGACCGTCCAGCAGGATGCGGGCGCGCTCTTCCCAGGGCGCTGGGTCGTCCAGCGCTTCAGGGGTCAGACCGGCGGGGAGACCGGTGGCCGCGTGGGCCAGGGGCAGGAGCCACCACACGGCGCCTCCTTAAAGCGCTCGGAGGTAGATGCCGAGTCCGAAGCGCCAGGTAGCTTGATCCGCGGCGACCGACGTGCCCGCTGGAGCGATGCGATTGGTGCCCAGCCAGCGGCGCTCGACGCTGAGGCGCAGGCCCAGGGGGCGACGGTCGAGGACCAGTCCGGCACCGAGCAATGCCGTGTCCCACGGTGCCTTTTGCAGCGCTGGGCGGTCGCCGGCCACGGTCCAGGCTGGGCTCAGTGATGCCCAGGGCGTGATTGGACCGAGGCGGATCGCGGTTCGAAGCATGGGGCCGACGCTGAGGGCAGCGGGGGCTTGGACTGTGTCGGTGCGGAGGCGCTCAGCCTGGAGCGAGGGGCCCACCAGCAGGCCGAGTGGACCCAGCCACAGGCCGTGGGTGCTGTCCAGGCGCAGCGACCAGCCGCGCTCGGCGCCCACCAGGCCGCTGGCCCGGAGCTCGGTCTGCCCGGCGGGGCGAAGGGCGAATTCGTGTCCCGAAGGCGAGTACAGCGACCACCACTGGTGCGTCAGCGCGCCGCCGATGTCCATGCCCCAGGCATTCGCCAGGCTGGTGGCGGCCAGGACCGGCCGGATGCCCCAGCGTCCGCGGAGCAGGTGAGGCGAGGGGTGCAGTCCGGTCTCGTCAGGGTCCGCTTCGTTGTCCGCGATGGTCCCGGTTGCGTCGAGCGCCGAGCCAAAGTCCGCGGGGACATCCAAGGACAGCCAGCCGTCTTCGGGTGGCGGCGCGTCGTCCGCGCGGGCCGAGAAGAGCAGGGAGCTGAGGATGAGCAGGAACATGGTCGGATCGGGAACCGAGTAGAAGGTATTCGACAGTTCAGGCGCCCGCGGGGCCCACCAGGATGTTGCCGCGGCCCAGCACCCAGGCCGGGTCGACGGCGGTCTTGAGGGCTCTGAAGGCGGCCAGGGTCTGTGGACCCACCATCTCGGCCAGGAGCTGGCGCTTGAGCTTGCCGATGCCGTGCTCGGCGCTGACCGTTCCCCCTAGCGCGACGGCCTGTCGGGCCAACTCCAGGTAGGTCTGTCGGGCGCGCTCCAGCGTGGCCGGCGAGTCGGGCAGCAGGTTGAGATGAAGGTGGTTGTCGCCGATGTGGCCGAAGCAGACTTTTGGGATGTCCACCGCGTCGTAGGCGGCCATGATCTCGCCCAGGGCGTGGTCCGGCACGGCGAAGTCGGTCCCGATCTTGGGCATGCCATTGGCCACGACGCGCTCGTTGACGCCGACGGGCACGGCGTGACGCAGGGCCTGCAAGCGGGCGCGTCCAGCGTTGTCTTCGGCGACGATGGTGGCGTCGGCCAGCGCGTCGCCATCGAGCAGCGCGTCCCACCAGGCGTCCAGAGGAGGCTCGGCGTCGTGCTCGACTTCGATGTAGAGGGCCGCTTGGGCCGCGGCGGGGACGCCGCCCAGCCGGGCACGGATCAGGTCCAAGGCGTTGCTGTCGAAGTACTCCAGCGCACGCGGGGAGAGCGCGCCAGGGGACGCCTTGGCCCCCCGTCGGGCGGCGCCGGCGCGGGCCCGCTCGACAAAGGCCAGGGTCGTCGGCCGGTCCACAAAGAAGGCGAACAGGCAGAGCACGCCCTTGGGCTGATCGAGCAGGCGCAGGCGGGCCTTGGTGATGACCCCGAGGGTGCCCTCTTGACCGATCATCAGGTCCAGCAGGTTGTCGGCGGGGGCGTAGCCTGCGGCGGTCTTCACGTCGGGCTGGACCCAGCGAGGCACGGGCCAGTCGGCGGGCACGGGCGTGTCGCGGGTGGCGTGCAGGATCTGTCCGGTGGGGATCACGACCTCGATCTCTTCGATCCAGGGGCGGGTCGGGCCATACCTGAAGGAGCGGGCGCCGCTGGCATTGCAGGCGATGCTGGCGCCCAGCGAACACTCGTGCCGAGACGTGGGATCGGGCGGAAAGAGCAGCCCCAGCCGGCTCAGGTTGGCCTGGATCTGTCCCAGGATGACCCCGCCCTGGGCGATGTTCGGCGCTTCGACGGCGGTGAGATGCTCCATGGACAAGAGCCAGCCCCCCTGGGGCACGCTGGCCCCGGTGGTGCTGGTGCGCCTGGCCGTGACGGTGACGGGGATGGCGCGCGCTTGTGCCGCGGACAGGACGGCGGCCACGTCGTCGGCGCTGCGCGGCCGGTACAGCGCCGATGCGTGGCCGACGGTGTTGCTGGCGTCGCGCAGGTAGCCCTCGATGATGGCCGGGTCGGTGACAGGGGTCAGCATGTTCCGGGTCTATCGCGTCGCCACCATCACCATCCGGTCCCCTGGCGACCAGGTGTCTCCAGCCAGATCGCTGCACAGCTCGAAGCCTCGAAAGCCGGCACGGGACAACAGGCGCGCCAGCTCGGGGGCGCTGTAGATGCGCATGGCGCTGTGTCGAATGCTCACCTCGGCCTGGCCCTGCTCGTCTTCGCGGATCAGCGTCCACTCGACGTGCATCACGCCCTCCAGCGGGTCCCAGGCGCGCTGTTCGAGCACCCGGATATCGCCGCCGTCGAACCAGCCGCGGGACTGGTAGCGGGCCATCAGCATCTCGACTCCGGGGGTGTCGATGACGAAGTGGCCACCGGGGCGCAGCACCTGGGCGATGGCGCGGGCGAAGGCGAGATCACCCCCGCCGGGCGCGTCCCCGGCCCACCCGTGGACGCCGCCGTCGCCGAAGTAGCCGAAGCTTCCCCAGATACAGACCGCGGCGTCGAAGGGTGGGGTGTCGGCAGCGGGGTCGAAGAGTCGGTGGGCCTGGCGCAGGTCCATATTCTCGAAGCGCACGGACAGCCCTCGCTGCGTGGCGGCCTGGCGAGCGTCGTCCAGCAGGGGTTGGCAGGTGTCGATGCCCACGCTGTCCATCCCCAGCTCGGCCAGGGCCAAGGCGATCCGCCCCTGGCCGCAGGGGGCGTCGAGGACCCGATCATCGGTGTTCAGCTCCAGCAGATCGCAGAGATCCTCGGCCTGCTGAGCGGACAGCTCGGGTGAGTGCATGGCGCGCTGGACGTCGAGCCAGGCGCCGTCGAAGAAGGTCTCGGTCCAGTGTGTCGGGCCGTTGTGGTCAGTCATGGCAGGTGCTCCTGCACGGGCGAGGGGACGCCCGGTAGCCCGCTGGGCTGGTTGGTGGCCATTGGCCACCGGGTGGCAACGAACCCACGACCGAGCCTTCGCTGGCATAGACTGTGATCCTGTGTGCAAGCCGCGCGCAGAACCCTGGCCTCCAACCCTGGCCCCAAAACGTAGACCGTCGAGCACCCAGCGATGACCATCAGCCCTCAGAATCGACTCCGCAGCAGCTTCACCGAGGTCGTGAAGCGCCAGGCCGGCGAGCTGGCCGAGCTGGCCCGTGAAGCGCGGCACGATCCAGACGTGCGCGACGCGCTGTGCTTCGAGCTGGACCGGATCGGCGGGACGGCGGCTTCGCTCGGCTTGACGCCGATCGAACGTGCGGCCCGCGCGGCGCTGGCGGCGGGCGATGACGAAGCCTTCCTGGAGACCGTGCAGCACCTGGTCGAGGCCTGTCGTGGCCTGGAGGGCGTCACACCACTCTTCCGGCCCATCATCGTGGTTGGCTTGACGCGCGTAAAAGCGGACGACCTGGCGGTGGACCTGCGACCGGCGGTCGATGTCGTTGAAGCGCTGGCCATCGCCGAAGCCGAAGACCCCGGTGCCTTCGTCGTGCCCCACAACCGGCAGCGCGAACTTCAGGACCGCCTGGTGGGGGCGCTCAAGGCCGTACCTGTGTTCGCGGTCGGCCCGGCGGGTGATCTGCAACATCGCCTGGAAGCGGCACGGATGGGTGCCGCTGGCTACCTGGGCGCGCCGGTGCGCTTGGACCGCGTGCTCGATCTGGTGCGGTCGCGGGCCCAGGACGTGGACCCGCCGCCCTACCGCGCGCTGGTGATCGAGCCGGACCTGGCCGATGGCCGCGTGGTGGTGGATGCGCTCTCGGGACCGGGCCGAGAGATCCGCCACGTCACGGACAGCAAAGACATGCTGGCGACCCTGGACTCCTTTCGGCCCGAGCTGATCCTGCTCGCGGCCACCGGCATGGACATCGACGGGGCGGAACTGGCCACCGTCATTCACGGCCACGATGTCCACGGAGGCGTCCCGGTGATCCTGATGGCCCATGACGAAGACCTCGACCGGGTCGCGATGGTGGCGGGAGCAGACGACATCGTGCGCAAGCCCGTGTCGCCCTCGCAGGTCCGGGCTCGCGTGCTGGCGCGTCTGCGGCGCACGCGCGAAGCCAACGCCGGCCGGGTCGTCGACCGCTTGACCGGAACCTTGTCCCGGCGGGCCCTGCTGCGGGCCGCGGACCGTGAGATCGGCCTGGTGCGCCGCACCAACCAGGTGATGACCGTCGTCCTGATCGATGTCGACAGCATGAGCGACATCAACGCCTCGGTGGGGCTCGGGCTGGGCGACGACGTCCTGTCCAACCTGGCCCGCCTGTTGGACCGCACCTTCCGAGACACCGACGTGTTGGGCCGGGTGGGGGGCGACAGCTTCTGCGCGCTGATGCCGGCCTGTGGCTTTGCCAACGCGATCGAGCGGGTCGAGTCGATCCGCCAGGCCTTTCGCGACTGGGGAAAGAAGTCCAAGCTGCCGGACGTGGATGTCTCGATCGGAATCGCAGACACGTCGCAGGGGATCGCGGACGTCATGGCTCGCGCCGACCGCGCGCTGCTCCAGGCTCGCAACGGCGGCGGCGGGCGTACTTGTGTCGACGGCCAGGTGTACTGACTCCCACGGGGGATGCGGTTGACGGAACTCATTTCATGCCCGGCCTGTGGCGCCCCCGATGCGTCGGTGGCGGACGCCGCCGGGATCCACATCTGTCAGCACTGCGGAGTGCGCTATCGGGTCGACCAGGTCGCGGATCGGCCCCCCCAGCCCGTGGTCTTGGCTGCTCGTCGAAGCGCCTTGGTCGCGGCCATCATCGCGTGTCTGGTGATCTCCGGCGCGGTGGCTTCCGTTTTTTTCCTCACCATTGATAGTGCTGACACCGCGCCGGTCTCAAGGGCGGCCCCGATGCGCCCGACGCCCGCGACGCCCGTGACGCCCGCGACGCCCGTGACGCCTGCGGTCTCGCCTCCTCCCACCTCGCAGGCCGCTCCTCCCAAGCCTGGACCGCTGAGCGCCGACCTCGTCGTCTCGGGAGAGCGGCATCTCTCGGCCAATGTCTTCCTCGTCCTGGCCGAGGTCAGGAACACGTCGGCCGAGGTGATCGGTCAGCCGCAACTGATGCTGGTGCTGCGCGATGCAGATGACCGTGAAGTCGGCCAGCTCAGGGGCTTCGGGGTGCTTCATATCGTGGAGCCGGGCCAGACCACGCCAGCCACGATCCTGGTCAAGGACCCACCGGCCTATGACCACTACACGGTCGAGGTGGTCGTGACGAGACCCGTCTTCGTGCCCGAACAGGCCAGCGGCTTGCGGATAGAGACCCTGCCGGCCGTCGAGGACGCCGTCCAGCACAGCTTTAGCGTGGGTGGCAAGGTCTTCAATGACGGTCAGCTTCCGGCCCGTTCGGTGAA
This sequence comes from Oligoflexia bacterium, assembly GCA_013152105.1. Taxonomy (GTDB): domain Bacteria; phylum Myxococcota_A; class UBA796; order UBA796; family UBA2385; genus UBA2385. Next base: position 7,530 of record JAADHA010000315.1, read on the forward strand.
GGTCATCGCCATCGGTCGAGACCAGGCCGGCACCATGGTCGGGGTCGACACCGCCTATGTGCCTGGGCAGGTGCTTGGCGATGGTGGCAGTGGCCGCTTCCAGTTCAGCTACTTGCGCTATGATCAGCGTCCCACTCGCTGGGAGTTCATCGTGACGGGGAGCGTCGCGAAGTAGGGCCCGGCCCAGCTATTTCTCGTCGGCACCTTCGGCGCGGGCCTGGGCTTCGGCCGTTTCGGGGTCCATGGTCTCCAGATCGAGTGGGCCGCCTGCCTGTTTCCCTGCACCTTCCTGGTCTTCCTCGTCCTGGATATAGCGCTGCTCCTTGTAGAGGAGGGCGACCGGGATGAAGAGAATCGCGGTGAGGCCCATGCAGCCTGCCCAAAATGCGTAGTAGGCGGCGCCCTCCAGCCTGGATCCGGCGGCCGGTGCGTCGCGGCTGACGATGTCGGCGCTGTCCAGCTTGCTGGCAGCAGGGGCGGAGATCATGCGCCACTCGTAGGTCAGCTCGTCGCCATCGGGATCGAAGCTGGACCCGCCGTCCAGCGCGATCTCGACCGGGCTGTCGGGTGTGAAGACCAACAACTGGTCGGTGCCGGCGTCGACACGGGGTGCCAGGTTGGTGTCGCTGGCCACCACCGTCGCGGTGGCGGTGGCGGTCTGGCCGGACACCGTGTAGCGGAACTCCAGGTCGTAGCGACCAGGCAGGTCGGGCACAAAGGTCGGGTTGCGCGTGCTCGCGTCGGCCAATGAGCGGGTGGTGATGGCGCTGCCGGCGGGAACCTGGCGGATCGTCCAAGCGTAGTGCGTGCGGCCGGCGATGCCGTTCTTTTCACCCGTCGCGTACATCCGCACGGTCTGCCCAGGGGCGGCGGCGATGAGCTGGCCGCCGTCCGCGGTCGGGCCCTGCTTCGGTGCGGGCGGGGCTTTTTCAGGCAGGGTCGCGCCAGCGGGCATCACCCGGATGTGGACGGTGTCGGCCTGGGAGACTGTTCCGTCCGAGATGGCCAGGCTGAGCTGGTAGTCACCGGGCACATCGGCCACGAAGTGCGGGGCGGGTACTTCGATGAAGGCGTTGAGCTGGCTGACCATGATGTTGCCCAGGCTGACGGACATCAGGTAGGCCGCCATGATGATCGACTTCATCTTCTTGGGTGCCTGGGTGTAGCTGAACTCCAGGCAGGTCACGCTGACCAGGATCTCGGCGGTCGTCAGGATGGCGTAGGCAAAGAGCTGCCAGGCGATGTTGGGGAAGCCGCCCTGCGAGATGGAGATCTCGATCCACGCCGGAATCATGAAGGCGGGCACGGTGATGAAGAAGCCGACGGCGATCTTGCGCAGCGGGGTGAGCTTCCAGAAGCGGTTCACCGTCGGGTAGATCACATAGGTGAACACGGGGATCAGGGTCAGGATCAGGATCGGGTTGATCGCCTGGATCTGGGAGCTGAGCCACTCGAAGCCCAGGAAGTTGCGGTTCATCTTTTCGGCTTGGAGCACCCAGGCGCTGCCGGTCTGGTCGAAGAGCGCCCAGAACATGGCGACGAAGAGATAGATGACGATGAGCTTGGACAGCGCCTTCAGGCCTTTGCCAGACAGGGTCTCTTTCACGAAGCCCAGGCCGCCCGGCGGAATGTGGATGAACACATTGCGTCCCATCCAGAACAGGATCGTGGCGAGCAGCATCAGCAGGCCGGGGACGCCAAAGGCGTAGTGCGGGCCGTAGTTGTCGAGCAGCCAGGGGGTCAACATGGTGCTGACGAAGGCGCCGAGGTTGATGGCCAGGTAGAACCAGTTGAAGATCTTCTCGAGCAGGTGCTGGTTGCTTTTTCCGAACTGGTCACCGACGTGGGCACTCACACAGGGCTTGATGCCTCCGCTGCCAATGGCGATCAGCGTCAGTCCCAGGCTCAGTCCCAGGCGCGTGTCGTCCAAGGCCAGGGTCAGGTGGCCCAGGACGTAGACCAGGGACAGCGACAGGATCGTCTTGTACTTGCCCAGGAATGCGTCGCTGATCAGCGCGCCCAGGGCGGGGAAGAAGTACACCGCCGAAGTGAAGAGGTGGTAGTTCTCCATCGCCTGGGTCGTGACCATGCCGTCGGCCTGACCGGTGCTGTCCAGCAGGTATTTGGTCATGAAGATGACCAGGATCCCCTTCATGCCGTAGAAGCTGAACCGTTCCGCGGCTTCATTGGTCACGATGTAGGGGATGCCCCTGGGCATCTTGTCGGTGGCGACAGGGGCGCTGCGGTACTGGGCCATGAGTGGTCTCGTTGTTCTCTTCGCGCGAGCTTTCGGCGCTCAGCGGGCGGTCTTTGGCAGGTCCGCGAGCAGGCGAAGGTAGGTGTCGTAGCGGGCCGAGGCGATCTGTCCCTGGGCGACCGCCTGCTTGACGGCGCAGTCGGCTTGGGGCTCGGCGTCGTGTACGCAGTCGGCGTAGCGACAGTGGCAGTCATCGAATTCGGGGAAGCCATGCCGCAGTTGGGTGTGGGTCAGGCCGATGAGGCCAAAGGCACGGACGCCAGGGGTGTCGATGATGTGGGTGCCATCGGGCAGGGCGTGCAGTGCTGAGGATGTGGTGGTGTGACGCCCCTTGCCGTCGCCCTGGCGCACGTCGCCGATGTCGGCCGTGGCCGTGCCGATCAGGGCGTTGAGCAGGCTGGACTTGCCGACTCCTGAGTGCCCGACAAAGGCGCAGGTGCGGCCGGAGATGACCGAGCCAAGCTGTGGGATGCCTTGGCCATGGTGGGCCGAGCAGAGGACCACCGGCAGCCCCAGATCTCGATAGGGGGCGAGGTCTTCCTTCAAGTCCTCCAGCAGCTTGGGTGTGCGCAGCAGGTCGATCTTGTTGATGACCAACACCGGGCGCGCGCCGCCGCGCTGGATGGCGAGGAGGTAGCGGTCGACCAGACGCAGCTTCAGACTGGGGCGGCGGGTCGCGCAGACGATGACGACATCGTCGACATTGGCGACGATGACCCGCTCGATGTGCGGGTCCATGGGGTCGGGGCGTGACAGCGTCGTCCGGCGAGGCAGGACCCGGGTGACCAGCGGAGGCGCGGCGGGCCGCTGGGTGATGACGACCCGGTCACCGACCGCCAGAGCCGTGCGTTGGACCCGCGCGAGGTCGGCGGCGAGCGCGCAGCTCAGGGTGCGCCCATCGGCCAGCCAGGTCTCGCAGGCGGCACGGGTGATCGCCACGACCGTGCCGGTGAGAGGCTGTGGGTCGGGATCGCCTGTCAACTCAGTGGCCCTCGGGGCTCGCTTCGTCCCCAAGCGCCGGTCTGGGTGCTCTCGTAGAACACCCGGTCACCCTGGCGGTAACAGAAGTCGTAGTCGAAGAACCAGGTCCCTCGGATCTGCCGGCGGCGCTTCTCTTGCAAGGTGGCCGTGGCGGGGGGCCCGATGACGCCCATGCTGGGAAAGCGGGCCTTGCGCAAGTGGGTTCCGAAGCCGACCCAGCCCTGGGTCGCCCGAAGCCCGGCGCAGTAGGTGGCGTGGATCTGTCCCAGGGTACTCGTGACCTGCACGGCGATGGCGCCGGGGAAGTGCTTGTCGTGGCCGGGCCAGGGGCGTTGGGCCTGCACCAGTGGGCCCAGGCGGGTGGTGTCGATCCACGCCACGACACGGCCGCGGTCGACATCGAGTTCTAGCAGGTCGTGGATGTACCAGGCGCTTGGCTCATACAGGCACTCTTCGGCGAAGTCAGGAGGGATCGGCATCGGCGGCTCCGGCGGCGACGCGGCTTATAGCTTCACGGGGTGGCGGCTGATGACGAAGACCTGGTCTTCGGCCCGCACCAGCATGTCGCTGTCTGGGTTCACGATTGTGTCCTGCCCGGCGCGGTCCAGCGAGACCAACACGGCGCCATGGTCTCGCTTGAGTTCTTGGTGGAGGACCAGCACGGTCGCGCCGTTGAGGCGCTCGGGCACGGTCAAGCTGAAGATGGCGTTGCCGCTGGTGGTGGTCAACAGGTCACCGATGACCGCGGCCATGCCCCGGCTGCGGCCGAAGGAACCCATCAGCGCACCCGCGAACCAGTCGCGGATCACCACCGCTTCTACGCCGGACATCTGGAGCAGGTCTTCGTGCTGGCCGTTGATCAGCTCGCAGCAGACATAGATGCCCTCCGCCAATTTCTCGACGGTCAACGCGGCGAGGACGGCGCGGGCGTCGCGGTCGGCGTCGGGTCTGTCGCCGGTCATATCGGTGAGAATGATCACGGCATGTGCCTGTGGGATCCCCAATTTCTCCAGCACATCGACGCAGGTGTAGTCGGCGCGTTTGAAGTGCAGGCGGTCGTGACGGCTGCGCAGGTCGGCCAGCTCGGGTGGCTCGTGCTGTGCCTCGAAGACGACCACCACCGAGTGGTTGGCCTCTCCGGGGCCCAGCAGCTCGCGGAGCATGGTCGGTCCGGCCGGGTTCCACCCGAAGACCAGGATGTGATCGTTCAGCTCGCCGATGTTGATCACATCGAACTCCATGCGCTCGGTGAGGGCGGCCGCCATCGTGGCCGAGATGGTGCCGACGAAGATGCCGAAGACCGTCAGGCCGCCGAGCATCAGCGTGAAGGTGACGACGCGACCGGTGTGGCTGGTGGGTGCGCCCACGACGGGATCGGCCGCCACCAGGGTGAACAGGGAATACCAGATGGCCCCGGGCAGGCCGTGGGGATCCAGGCCCTGGGCGTCGACGGCGATCGAGTTGGTGCTTGCGTGCAGGACGACCGCGGCCACCAGCACCATGGTGACGCTCAGGGTCGCCATGATGGTCAGCTCGGAGCGATTGCTGCGCAGCAGGCCACCCAGAACACGCATTCGGCGATTGAGCAGCACGCCGGCCCGGAAGAGCCGCAGCAGCATCAACACGCGAAACAGCCGCAGGGGTCGGTACAGGGGCAGGATGGCCAGCAGGTCGACGCTGTAGTGCAGGAAGAACGTGCGCTTGCGTGGCGCCACCCAGAAGCGCAGGGACAGCTCGATGGCAAAGACCACCGCGGTCGCGTCGCTGATGCGCGCGAAGACCGGTTCGATCCGCATCCCGCGCGTAGCTTCCTCGGCCAGCACCGCCAGGACGGCGGTGGCGATCAGCCCGATGAGCACCAGCTCGCTGTAGGGGTGGTGCAGGAAGCGGTCCACCGCACGGCGCGCGGAGGTACTTTTCGATGGGGACGGGTCCAGGGTGGCTCCGGTGAGGGGCGGAGCATAGCGTTGCGGGCGCCGCTCGCCCTTGTCCCCAGTCCTGTCCCCAGCTCTGTCCCCGCCGCTCTGTCGTAGAATGCTGCGCAACCGCCATTCTCCCGAGCCGCCGCATGCGCACCCTCTTCTCCCTGTGCCTGCTCTTATCCCTGCTCTTGTCGCTGCCCGCCGTCGCGGCAGCCCCCGTGAGCTGGCCGTCCCTGTCGACGCCCCCAGCGACTTCTGCGGGGGACGGCAGCAAGGACGCGGCGCTGGTGATCGGGATCGAGGACTACGCGTTCGCCCAGGACCTCCCCGGCGCGCGGCAGAACGCACTGGACTGGATGCAGTGGCTGCAGAAGACCCGGGGCGTGCCGGTGGTGAAGCCGCTGCTCAACAACAACGCGACGAAAGAGGAGATTCTGGACGCGGCTGCCAAGGTGGCGGGCCTGGTTCAGCCGGGCGGGCGGATGTGGGTGGTGTTCATCGGCCACGGCGCGCCCTCGCGGGCGGGGGACGACGGCCTGCTGGTGGGGGTGGACGCGCAACAGACGGCCCTGAGCCTGGAAGCTCGGGCGGTCCCGCAGCAGCAACTGCTGACGACGATCAAGCGCGCGCTCCCGGCCGGGGCCGAGACCGTGATGGTGGTGGACGCGTGCTTCTCGGGGAAGACCGCCTCGGGGGATCTGGCGCCGGGGCTTGGGTCCTTCAAGCCGGTGGCGAACCAGTTGTACCCCTTGCAAGTGACGGCGCTTACGGCGGGGAAAAGCGACGAGTACGCGGGTCCGTTGAGCGACGGCAGCCGTCCGGCC
>JAADHA010000325.1 GCA_013152105.1 Oligoflexia bacterium
GTGGCTTACACCTTCTATCGCGGCGCAGAAGGCCCGAAAGGAGTCGTGCGCTGCCGCGGCCAGACCCGAGGCGCCGGACAGCGTGGCGAGATGATCCGCGTGGATGTAGACCCCAAGGTCCAGGACATCGCCATCCTGTCGGACCAACACCCACTCATCAGCGGGGCGCGCGTCCTGCCCCAGCATGGCCTCCACCGCGTCGCGGTCCATCAGGTAGTCGCGAACATCGGGTGCGTCTGTCCGGTAGACGGCCTGGAGCTGGTCCTGGATCAGGCGCAGCACTCAACACACCTTGCTGTCGGCAGCTCGCACCGGGACCACCCCCAGCCGAGCCAGGCGGGCCCAGACCCGTGAACTACCGGTCGCCAGCCACTCTTCGTAGAGCGCCACGATGTCGGCGTCGCTCAGGCTGCCACCGTCTTCCTCGCGCACGGCATCGCTGACCTCGTAGAGGACCTCACTGCACGCCTCAAAGGACGCGGCCAGCTCGTCGTAGATGTCGTCCAGCCCGCGCGCCGCTCCTCGGTCTGTGCCAGACCGTCCAAAGCCCGCGACGCGCAGCAAGCCAGCCAGCGTGTCGTAGGCCGCGGCCCCCATCGCGATGTAGTAGCTGCGGCTGACCAGCCTGCGGGCCAGGCTCTGCCGAAAGAAACCAGAGGTCAACAGGGCGCGATCCCCCAGGCGTCGGTAGGCTTGAATCGCCTGGGAGCGGTCGCCCTTCGTGGCCTGAAGGCGCAGATCCACCAGCGTCTCGCCCTTGTTCTCATCGGCATCCTTGGCCGGATGGGCGCGGTCCACCAGCAGGCAGGTGAGGTACCAGGCGCCCTCCTCGCTTACCGGCTTGCCGTGCTCTTCAACCGCGCGCCCGACGTGGGCGTAGAAGAAGTCGAAGAGGTTGTCATCCATCTGGATGCCGGGCTGGGCTGACGTTTCGGCAGATGGGTGGTCAGCTTGATCGAAGCGGGGTTTCGTCACAGAGGCCCTCCGTCAGTCGTGTCCATGTCGTCTCTTCGGTTCTTCGAACACAGCTTGGCCCGGTCGGTTCCCGAACCGCTGCCCCGAATTGTCCTTGTCGTCCCCTTGACGCCTTGGGATGGGTGCGTACCAAAGGGCCTGCCGGCGCCTGAAACCTGCCGTCACGCAGGCATCTCGCGCCGCCTTCGGCCGCTGCTGCTCGGCTGGCCATCGAACCCTGATTCCCCGCTTGGAGCGCGTGCTTCCAGGCTGTACAACCCCACTCCGCGCGACCTGCTTGCACAGGCTACGCCCGAGGTATTCCATGAACATCCGTCCCCTGTTCGACCGTGTCCTCGTCCAGCGAGTTGATGATCCCAGCCAGACCGCGTCTGGACTCTTCCTGCCCGAGACCGCCAAAGAGAAGCCCGTCCAGGGCAAGGTCCTGGCCATCGGCAACGGCCGGGTCTCTGACACCGGCGACATCACGGCCCTGACCGTGAAGGTCGGCGACAAGGTCATCTTCGGCAAGTACGCCGGCACCGAGATCAAGGTGGAGGGCAACGAGCGCCTGATTCTCCGAGAGGATGACATTTTGGGGATCATCGAGGACTAAGTGTCCCCGATGCTTCGCCCACCCGCAACCTTCAACCGCTTCTTCCCTACACCCTGAGTCACGGAGGGCCAACATGGCCGCCAAGGAAATCCTGTTTGATGTCAACGCCCGAGCCAAGGTGCTCGAAGGCGTCGACACCCTCGCCAACGCTGTCAAGGTCACGCTCGGTCCCAAGGGCCGCAACGTCGTGATCGAGAAGTCCTGGGGCGCACCCGTCATCACCAAGGACGGCGTGACGGTCGCCAAAGAGATCGAGCTCGAGGACAAGTTCGTCAACATGGGCGCCCAGATGGTGAAAGAGGTCGCAAGCAAGACCTCGGACATCGCTGGCGACGGCACGACCACGGCCACCCTGTTGGCCCAAAGCATCTACCGCACGGGCCTCAAGCTGGTCGCGGCCGGTCACAATCCGATGGAACTGAAGCGCGGCATCGACCGTGCGGTCGACGTGCTGATCGACGAACTCCGCGCCCAGTCCAAGGATGTCTCGGACAGCAAGGAGATCGCCCAGGTGGGCACCGTCTCTGCCAACGGTGACACGTCGATCGGCGACATGATCGCCAAGGCCATGGACACCGTCGGGCGCGAAGGCGTCATCACGGTCGAAGAGAACAAGGGCCTGGACACCGATCTCGAGACGGTCGACGGCATGCAGTTCGACCGCGGCTACCTCAGCCCCTACTTCGTGACCGACCCCGAAAGCATGGAGGTCGAATTCGAGGATCCCTACATCCTCATCCACGAGAAGAAGATCTCCAGCATGCGCGAGCTGATGAAGCTCCTGGAAAAGGTACACGGCACAGGCAAGCCGATCGTCATCATCGCCGAGGACATCGAAGGCGAAGCCCTGGCCACCTTGGTGGTCAACAAGCTCCGCGGCACGTTGCAGTGCGCCGCGGTGAAGGCCCCAGGCTTCGGTGACCGTCGCAAGCAGATGCTGGGCGACATCGCGGTCCTGACCGGCGGCAAGCTGATCGCCGAAGAACTTGGCATCAAGCTCGAGAGCCTCGAAATCGACCAGCTCGGCAGCGCCAAAAAGGTCGTGATCACCAAGGACCACACCACCATCATCGATGGTGGCGGGACCGAAGATGACATCCACGGCCGCATCAGCCAGATCCGGCGCCAGATCGAGGACACGACCAGCGACTACGACCGCGAGAAGCTCCAAGAGCGCTTGGCCAAGCTGGCCGGCGGCGTCGCCGTCATCAAGGTCGGTGCCGCGACCGAAGTCGAAATGAAAGAGAAGAAGGCCCGCGTCGAAGACGCCATGAACGCGACCCGCGCAGCCGTAGAAGAAGGCGTCCTCCCAGGCGGTGGCGTCGCTCTGTTGCGTGCCGCCGCTGCCCTCGACGGCTTGAAGGTCAGCGACGCCCAGGCATTCGGCGTGAAGATCGTCCAGCGCGCCTGCGAAGAGCCCCTGCGCCAGATCGTCATCAACGCCGGTGGCGAGCCGTCCATCATCGTCGAGAAGGTCCGCCTCGGCAGCGGTGGCTACGGCTACAACGCCCGCACCAACGTCTTCGAGGATCTGCTCGCCTGTGGCGTGATCGACCCGACCAAGGTCACCCGCTGCGCCCTGCAGAACGCCGCCAGCGTGGCGGGCATGTTGCTGACCACCGAAGCCATGGTGGCCACCGCATCCGAAGACGAAGACGACGCCTGAGTCCTGAGCGCCGGCTCATAGGGCCTGCGTCTCAGTGTGGCCCCGCCGTATGTGGCCCCGCCGTGGCAACGCGGCGGGGCCATCCTGCGTCTACAAGCCCTTGAGCTGCCGCACGGTCTCGTCATCGCCGTAGACCGTCATCACCCGCTCCAGCACCGGCCCGATCTGCGGGTCCTTCATGAACGCCTGCCAGGCCGGATAGCCGCCCAGCGCCCGCAGGTCCAAGCCATTGGACAGGGCAGCCATCAGCTCGGTCTCAAAGGTGACCGGGTCGTGTCGCAGGCCGGCCACCTGGGCCAGGCGGAAGTGGACCGCCCAGTGATTGGGGCGCTCCTTGGCCGCGACAGCCAGGTCGGTTGCCGCGGCGTCGATCTTCCCCTGGCCCAGCAGGATCTCGGCCCGATCGTAGCGGGCGGCGGCGTTGGAGGGATCCAGATCGATCACCTGGTCGTAGCGCTTCACCGCGTCGTCGAGTTGGCCGAGTGCGTTGTAGGCGAGGGCCCACTCATAGAGGACCTCGACCGAGGGCCCGAAGGCGCGGACCTGCTCACGACAGAGATCGATGGCCTGATCGAAGCGGCCCATGGCGTTGAGGTCCTGGGCACCTGCCGCGGCGGCCTGCTGGAGGCTGTCTCGGTAGTCGGTCGGATCTCGCGTGGCCCGCGCCGGTCCCGCCAACACCAAGGCCAGCGAGACCACGCCCAAGCCCCATGCGCTGACGATCACGCAGCCTCGCGCCGACGCCGGACCAGGGCCAGGCCCAGGGTCAGCAGGCCGACCCACAGTCCACCCGAGGCCGAGCCCGGTGTGCTGGCGCAACCGCAGCCGCCGGACTTGTTGCCACCGGAATCGCTGCCACCGTCACCACCAGCGCTGCCCCCAGTGTCGGCACCGCCAGTGTCACCCGCCGCCGGCGCGGTCAGGCTGTCGGCCACGGTGTACAGGCAAACGTCGTCAATATTCCAGCCTCCGAAGGTCAGCCCACCATCGCTGATGATGTCCCAGCCCAGGGTGATCTGGTCGGTGTCCGGCACGTCGATGACCAGGCTGTGCAGGGTCCACTGCCGGTCCTGCGTGTGGTCGGTGTGGGCGACGCCGTCGCCACCAGCGCTAGCGTAGTTCTGCCACAACACCACGTCGTCACTGAGGGTGTCACCGACCAGCACGATCTGGGCTGTGTCCCAGTAGCCGTCCTCGACATTGAGCCAGCGGCGGTACTGCAGGACGACCTGGGTCGTGCCGGACACATCCAGGGCCGGGCTGGTCAGGCGGTTGTGCTTGCTGTTCTGGTACTCACCGTTGTAGTTGCCTCCACCGAGATCGTTGCCCCAGACATTGTCCCCGGACCAGGCGAAATCGGGGTCGTCGGCCATGCCTCGGGGCGTGCCCCACATCCAGTCATCGGCGCCGAGCTTGTCCTGGCCATCGAGCAGGGTGTGGGTGAAGCCGGACTCGCCCTCGCCTTCGAAGTCGGCGCACCACAGCTCCACCATGTCGCCCACAACAAAGGTGAAGGGGTTGATGAAGGCACCCTCAGGGAGGGTGATCTCCGTGCCATCGCTAGCCTGCCCGGCCAGATAGTACTGCACCACGGTGCCGGCGGGCTGCGCCGGGATCGCGCCGCTGACGCCATCACTGTTCAGATCCAGGTCCGCGCTCTGCCAGGTCTCGCCGTCGTCGACGCTGTAGGTGACTTGGGCAGCCGACAGCTCGAAGTCCACGCAGTCGGGGGCGACGTTCACCAGGTCGGCGACCACGGGGTACTCGGTGAGCGCCGCGTCCTGGTTGTCCAGGGTCTCGTGGCTGAAGGTGACCAGCGACGCGCCACCGGCCGGTCCAAGTCCGTGTTCGCTGAATGCGTCGATGATGGCGCACTGGTTGGGCGTGCCATCCGAGAGGTCGCCGTTGTCGTCATCACCCAGGATGGCCGCGTCGTAGGCTTCGTCCAGGGTGGGGCCGGCCTTGATGCCGTTGGTGAAGACGCTCACCTCGCGCAGGTAGGCATCGTCCGCGCTGTACTGGGTCTTCAGCAGGTCCCACAGGTCCCACATGGCACCGGCGTAGATCAGCCCGTCGGCGTGTACTTCTCCGGTGACATCATCCGGGTAGACCCTGTTGACGGAGACATCCCGGATGCCGTCACCGTTGGTCATGAAGTAGGGCGCGACGATGTTGTCTTCGGTCTGGAGGAAGGCGGTCGTGTCTCCGATCCCCTCGGACACCGACCCGTCGTAGGTGCCGGACTCCAGGCTGTAGTAGTGAAAGCCGTGGCCCCACTCGTGGTAGTTCACGTCCGCGATGCGGCCGGTGTTGTTGCAGCCTCCACCCGCTCGATAGAAATTGACGGAACCGTCAAAGTAGGCGTTACAGGTGCTGTTGAGGTTCACATTGCTGGTGAGTCGGCCACCGGTGGGCACATCGGGGGCGTAGATATCGTGCCACTCCAGCACTTGGTGGAGGTAGACGAAGGTGTCGATCTCGGCCTGGTCAGCGTCGGCATCGGTCCAGTTGAAGTCCCCCTCGAAGTCCACCGCAGCGTTGGACCCGGCCTGGTTGACGGCCCTGACCCGAGAGCCGGACAGGGACGCGCTCACGGACTTGCTGTCACCGAGATCATAGGCACCGTCGGCGTCGGTGTAGGCGCTGTCACCAAGATCACCCGTCAACAGCAGATCCATCAGGGCGCTGTCCTCCAGGTTGCCGTCGACGGTCCGCACATCGTGCGTACCGGTGAGCGTACCGCTGACGTAGCGGACCTGGTTGTAGACCCACAACAGGTCGCCGCTGTGGGCATCGACGAAGCTGACCCACACCCCGGCCGGGTCGGCGGTGCGCGTGTGGACCTCCCAAGCCAGCGCGTACTCCAGGCCCGTGCCGGTCGAGCCGGCTGGAGCATCGACGCCCAGACCCCAACGCTCGGTCGGCAGCACCACCAGCCGCGCGCCCATGGGCTGGTGAACCGCCAGCGGTTCGGGGCCGGCCTGTACCGCGCGCTCCACCGCTGTCGCCGCCGACAGGGTCGGGCTCGTGTCGATCTGATCGGCGTCCGGGTAGGTCTTCACCGACAGCCAGACCAGGTGGCCGTGCACGATGCGCAGCCGGATCCCGCCGCGCCACACCGCCGCGCCGCGGGCGGTCAAGGTCGGCCGAAAGTCGAACTGGGATTCGTCCGCCAGGGCGCCACCGGTCATCAGCGGGTCCAGGGAGGGGTCCACCGACAGGTCGATCTCGCCGCCCAACACGGGCTGCGGGCCGCCAGCCGACACAGGGGCGTCCACGATCTGCCCGATCTGTACGGTCCAAGCGTCCGTCTCGGCGTCATAGGCGATCGCTCGCAGGGCGAGCTGGTCCACCGGGACGCCGACCAGGTCGAAGTTCCGGGCAAGGAAGTCGTAGACTGCGGCGTCGACCTGGGCACCGGACTGGAACTGGCCCAGGGGAATCGGCGGCCCCCAGGCGCTGCGGGCCAGGCCCGTACGCTCGTCGAAGACGGCCTGCCAGCCCGCGCCCTCGCCCTGTTCGAAGAACTGCCAGGCGTCCGCGTGACGCAGGCGATGCTGCACTTCGAGGTGGCTGCGGTAGACGCGGTTCGGTTCGACTCCGATGTAGGTTTCGGTAGAAGGCGAGAAGGCCAGGGCTGGAAGGCCCAGGGCGATAAGGAGCAGCATGATGAACTCCGAAGGGAGCGCGAAGAAGGCGCGCGCCCCCAAGGTGGGCCGTTTAGGATGCATGTCAATGAAACGACCACGATCCCACAGACGCTTGACAAGCCTGGGCCTGCTCGGGTCCTTGGCAGCCTGCACCGGCGTCGACCCTTCGCCGTCCAGCCACCTGCCCCCTCTGCCCGATCGGGCCGACGTGCCGGCGCTGGACAGCGTCAGCGCGGGCGAGTCCCGTCCCCAGCGCGAGTTGACCATCGCACTGACCGGCGATGTCCGCGGCGAGATCGAGCCATGCGGCTGCCCGACCCTGCCCTATGGCGGCTTCGAGCGCCGCGAGCACCTGCTGGCCCGCATGCCGCACACCGGTCCGATCTTCCAGCTCGACGCGGGCGAGTTGTTGACAAAGGGCGTGTCCACCTGGCGCTTGGACCGTGACGGCCGAGCGCGGGTCGTGCTCCAGGCCAGCGCCTCGGTCGGCGTCGATGTCTGGGTGCCGGGTCCCAGCGACCTGCTGTCCTTGTCCGTGAAGGAATTGCAGGCGAGCACCGCCCCCCTGGCGCTGAGCGCGACCTGGACCGACCAGGACGGCGTCTTGCTCTTCCCGCCAGCCACCGTGCTGGAGCGCGACGGCCGCCGCCTGGGCGTGATCGGCCTCTCCGCGGCGGTCGAGGCCCCCGATCTGGCGGGCCTGGTCCAGACAAGAGACCCGGTCGAGGCCACCAGGGACGCCCTCGCCTCGCTCCCCGAGGACGTGGACCTGGTGGTGGTGCTGGGCTCGGTCAACGACGACCAGGCCGACCGAGTGGCGACCGAGGTCCCTGGCATCGCCGCCCTGCTGACCACCAGCGGTCGCAACTACGACGACGTCCGCGTGGTCAAGGGCGTGCCCATCTTCGAGTCCACGGACCGCGGGCGCTTCATCCAAGCCCTGTCCACTCACCTGGGCAGCACCTCTGGCCAGCCCCTCGAGCTGCGACCGGACGCGAAAGACTGGCGTGCCCTGGTGACCCTGCGTGCCCAGGGTGCCTCCACCTCTTCCGCAAAGCAGGCAGACGCCCAGCTCAGCGCCTTGAGCGCGGGACGCAACCTGGCCTGGCTCGAGAGCCGCCCCTTGGCCGAGGACCTGGATGGACCCGCCCGCGTCACCCACATCCTGGGTCGCTTCAAGCAGCAGGTCCTCGATGACGCCAGCCAGCGTGCCGCCGCCGCGCGGCCACCCAGCACCCCGGGCTACGCCACCGCATCGGCCTGCACGACCTGCCACCTCGACGAGTTCGCCCGGTGGACCTTCACCGACCACGCCAAGGCCTGGCAGTCCCTGATCGTGCGCAAGGCCACCGGCAACGCCGAGTGCCTGCCCTGTCACACCACCGGTTTCGGTCAACCCGGCGGCCTGGGCGAGCTGACCACGCTGGCGCTGCGCGCCTTCAAGGACGTCCAGTGCGAGGCCTGCCACGGCCCCATGAAGCACCACCCCGACGACAAGACGGTGAAGTCCCAG
>JAADHA010000659.1:0-12045 GCA_013152105.1 Oligoflexia bacterium
CACCGTCTGACTTGCCCCCGTCGTCCGTGTCGGCGTCGTTGGGGTCCGTGTCGTAGGTGTTGACCTCGTCCCCATCGCTCAGACCATCGTCGTCGGTGTCGGCGTCGTTGGGATCCGTGTCGGTGGTGTTGACCTCGTCCCCATCGCTCAGGCCATCATCATCGGTGTCGCTGTCCAGCGGGTCGGTCTCGTAGACGCTGACCTCGTCGCCGTCGGTCAGGCCGTCCCCGTCGGTGTCGGCGAGCAGCGGGTCGGTGCCCCAGCTTGCCTCGTCCCCATCGCTCAGGCCGTCGTCATCGCTGTCGCTGTCCAGGGGGTCCGTGCCGGCCGCGAGCTCATCACAGTCACCCACGCCATCGCCGTCGGTGTCGGCGAGCAGCGGGTCGGTGCCGGCCGCGAGCTCATCGCCGTCGCCGCAGCCGTCCCCGTCGGTGTCGGCGAGCAGCGGGTCGGTGCCATAGACCATGACCTCGTCACCGTCGCTCAGGCCGTCCCCGTCGGTGTCGGGGTTGGTCGGGTCGGTGCCCAGGTCCAGCTCTTCACCGTCGCTCAGCCCGTCGCCGTCGCTGTCGTTGACGCCATCGCAGTCCGCGTCGACGGCGTCGTAGGGGTCGTCGTAGGCACCGGGGTAGACGCTGTCGTCGCTGTCATCGCAGTCCGTCCCCCCGTAGGCGTCGCTGTCGTAGCCATCACCGTCGGCGTCGTAGTCGCTGCCGCCGTCACAGGCTTCGTCGACCCCGTCGTACCAGGTCTCGCTGTTGCCCGGAAAGGCGTCGGCATTGCTGTCGTCGCAGTCCTCGGGACACACACCACCAACACTGCCATCGCCGTCGAGGTCTTCGTAGGTGATCGGCCAAGCGCCCAGGTCGATGCGGTTGTCGGTGCTGTCGCACTCGTCCGTGCTGGCCGGGTCGGACAGGGTGACCCACAGATCACCGGTACCCCAGTCGGCCTGCACGAAGGTGTAGGGGCCCAGCACCGTGCCCTCGCCCGACGCGATGTCGACCGTCTCCACGACGCTGTCGACGACAGTGCCGTCGTCCCAACTGAAGGTCAGGGTGTAGCCCGAGGCCGTCACCAGGCCGTTGTTGGTGACCGGCACCCAGACGTCCACCTGTTCGGGGGCGCAGTTGGACACGCAGGTGGCGGGCGAGGTGTCGGTTCCATCGCCCGAGAGGTCACTACCAACGCCGAGATCAACCAGCCAGTCACTGGGTCCTAACACCGTACCGCCGGCCCGAAAGTTGTTCCAGCTCAGCCAGTTGTCTTCTTCACCGGCCGGGATCGAGAGGTCGTTCTCGACGTTGGTGATGTGGTAGGTGAACTGGTTCCAGACCGGCCGAGCCGGCTGCCAGGAGCTGTCCGAGAGGACCGTGATCCCGTTGGTCCCAGAGAAGGCGTAGTCGTTGCTGGCCAGGATGATGTCGGCGGCCCCGTCCTTGTCCACATCGGCGATGACCGGGTACTCGAACAGGGTGCCACTGGCGTGATCGGTGAAGTCGTACTTCACGGTCCCCGTGCTGCCGTCGAAGACGAAGAGGTCATTCTCGTCGGCCATCAGCACCTCGGCCGCGCCGTCGCCGTCGAAGTCGAAGACCGAGCTACTGGTCACCTGGCTGCTGTAGTCGTGGATGCTGGCCTGCCAAAGCAGGCTGCCGTCATCGTCGATCACCGTGTAGTAGTACTTGGTCGCGATGCCGAGACCGTCCCCGTCGAAGTCCGCGACCGTCGGCGCACCGCCGCCCGTGGTCGAGCTGTCGGCCACGGTCGAGAAGTACAGACTGCCGTCGTTGAGGTAGACGTAGACCACCCCGTAGTAGGCGGTGACCAGGTCGGGCAGCCCATCTTCGTCGAAGTCGCCGACCGCAACCGGACCGTCGTAGCCCGAGGTGGTCATGATGGCCGTGCCGTCCACCTCGTAGACCGCGTTCCCGGCGACCACCTCGAGCTGGCCGTCCCCGTCCCAGTCCACGGCGGCGCTGCGATACCCGTTGCCGTAGCCCCCGGTGCCGTAGGCCCCGGTGCCCAGCAGGGTACCGTCGGTGTCGTAGACGCTAGCCCCGAAGATGACCTCGGACTGGCCGTCGCCGTCCATGTCGGCGATCGCCGGAAAGCCATAGATCGAGGCGCTGCCGCTGACCGACCACTTGTAGGTCCCGTCGTTCTCCATGCAGAGCAGGGTGGCGTTGTAGCCCGCGACGCAGATATCGGGGATAGCATCACCTTCGAGGTCCCCGATGGCCACCCCGCCCGAGGCCGGGATGGTCACGCCGCCGGCCGAGGCGATGCTGAAGATCTCGCTGCCGTCGTCCCCGCTGATAGCGACCAGGCGACCGGCGCTGGAGTAGGCGCCGCCCGAGAAGGCGGTGAAGATGATGTCGGGGGTGTCATCGGCGTCGATAAGGCCGTCCCCGTTGTCGTCGGTCAGGTTGCCGACCATCGGGGTGGTCATGATGTCGTCGTAGCCGCTGTCAATCGTGTTCGTGGTCCACTGCCATTTGATCTCTGGTGAAAAGGTGCCGACCGGCGTGTCGCGGACGCAGGTGTCGTCCGCGTTACCGGTCGGTGTCGCCGCCGGGCTGCTGCCGTCGCACTCGGGTGGGTCCGCCGCCCAGGCGACCGCGCCCAGCCCGAAGGTGGCGAGCGCCAAAGCCAAGGGAAGTGAGAGGGCGAGGGCCCGGGGCTGGGTGAGCGAGCGAGACGGTGCTGGCATGGGGTCCTTTGGGCGAGGCGAGGATCCGGGTCAGGGCTCGCCGAGCTTAGCAGATGAGGGAGCTGCGGGGCGCAGAGGGGGCCTCAGCCCTCACGCCTCGGGTGCTGCTTCACGCGTGAGGGACCTCTGAGCAGCGGCTTGGATCGGCGCCCCAGGGCCGTGGCGGCGACGGCCAGGGGGTCGGCTACTGCGGTCTGTGGCTGGGCGAAGCCGGGCAGGCTGGGGTGCGCCGCTTCGAGGGCCTTGCCGTCGCGTACGCGCTGAGGCGGCGTCGGCCAGCGAGCCACGAGCTGGGCCGCCGCATCCAGGGCCCAGGTCCCTTCCAGCGGCCGGCACAGGGCAAGGCCCTGGTCGCGCACCATATTGATGGCGACACCCTCGCAGCGCTGGTCCACCGGGCAGTCCGCGCAACGCACGGACTTGCACTTGTAGCCCTTCACGATGTGCTCGCGGGCCAGCTCACGGATGGAGAGTCGGCCCGTGTCTGGATCGAAGAGCACAGCGCCCAGGCGGTGAATCGGCTCGACTAGCAGCGTTCTTGGTGCCTGGCAGGCGGGCAGGCCGCTGACCGGCAGACGCAGGTCCAGCGCGTCGAAGAAGGCGGCCGGGTCCCGCACGTCGTGAGCCATGGCGTGGCGGAGGTGCTCCCAGCCGGGCTGGTGGATGCGCAGCCGGTCCTGGTGGCGAGCCAAGGCGTCGCGGTGAGCCAGCATCCAGGGCGCGGTCTGTCGGGAGAGGCGGATCTCGGCGTCGCAGGGCAGCGCGAGGTCGGGATCGGTCGGCGCGAGCCAGGCGTCGAGCTGAGCGGCCGTCGTGATGACCAGGCGCAGGGGCCGGCCGAGGCGCTGGGGCCAGTCGCCGAGGGTCTCCGCCAAGAGGACGTGGGCTTCGACCCCGACACCCGCCGGCAACCGGTCCGCCACCGATCCCAGGCTGGCCAGGTCCGCGACCTCGACCCCAAGGTGCAGCCCGCCGGCAGCGGAGAGGGCAAGGAGAGATTGTCGATGTCAACGGAGCCGATCTGCCAGACCCGGGCCCGCTCAGCGTTGAGCCACGCGATCTGGCGGTCCATGCTGGTGCAGAAAGGTTCGATGAAACAGTGCGGACAGCGGCCGGGGTCGCGGCAGGTCATCGGCTTGCCGATGTCGAGGTAGTTGCGCACCATGAAGCGCCGTCCGTTCACCTCGTCCAGCATCTTGTGGGGGTCCTGGATCAGGTCTTCAAGGCCCTCCAGAAAGTGAACGGGAAAGCGGTTGGTCCAGATCACCACGCCGGGATGGCGGTTGAGGCGGAAGACCTTGTGGAGCACGGGCAGGTGCTCACGCACATCGTAGAAGAGCAGGTCCCGGTTCTCGAAGGCGTTGGCCTGGGGGATCACATGCATCAGGTCGAGCTCCCGCACCCCGACCGACAGGCACAGCTCGACGATCTTGTCGAGCACGGCCACGTTCTGCTTGTTGATGCAGACATCGACGTTGACGATGGGACCGCGCGGGTCGCGGCGTGCCCGGATCATGGCCTTCATCAGCTTGTGAAAACCGCCCGGCGTCTGGGTGAGCCAGTCGTGCAGGGCCGCGGTGTGACCGTGCAGGCTGAAGGTGATCTCGCCCAGGCCGGCCTCGCGACAGGCCAGGTAGAAGTCCTTGTCCGCCAGCATCGTGCCGTTGGTCACGGTCTGGACTCGGTCGTAGCCCAGGTCCTGCCTGGCGAAGCGGACCAGCTCGACAAAGTCGGGGTGCAGGGTCGCCTCGCCCCCGCTGATGATCACCTTGTCCGCCCCCAGATCGTCGATGCCGCGGCGCAGCTCGGCCTTGACATCATCGGTCGGCAGGAACACGTTGCGCGGTGTGTCAGCGTCCAGGCAGAACAGGCAGCGGCTGTTGCAGGCTGTGACCGCCCGCACCCAGTGCTTCTTGCGATTCGCCGTCTGTTCCCGCTGGAGCAGGTCTTGTGTGCTGGGGGCCGGCATCAGGCGTGAACCTGGCCGGTGGAGCTGGCCGCGATGACGCTGAGATGGGCCAGCGGCAGGCCGGTCTCGGCCCGCCAGGCGTTGAAGGCGACCTGGGCCGCAGCGTGGTCCCGCTTGCTAGCGCCCTTGCCCATGGGAACACCCGCGTCGACCAGCGCGGCTCGGACATCGGAGCTCAGGATGAAGGTGTCCTTGCCCACGGCGCGCAGCACGCGCGGCCCCGTGTCTCCTCCCAAGCGAGCGCCGCGCAGCTTGAGCTGTGCCCACAGACCGACGATGTCGTCCTCGGGGCAGCCCGAGAGCCACCGCCCGAAGCCACCCTGCTGTGCCGAGACGGCCTGGACCCAGGCCGCGTTGCGCAGGGTGGCGACGATCTTCTGGCCATTGCGGACGATGCGCGTGTCGTGGTGGAGCGCGTCGATGGCGGTCTCGTCCATGGCGCAGACCGCGTCGGGCTCAAAACCCAGGAAAGCGGTCTCAAAACCGGGCCACTTCGACGCGATCACACGCCACACAAAGCCCGCCTGGAAGACCGCGCGGGCCATGGCCGCCAGGAAGCGGTCATCGGGCATCGCGCAGAGCTGCGCGGCGGTGCGCACCACCGGAAGGCGAGCGTCAAGCGCCGCGTCGCCGTGGCGATCGAGGGCGCGGGCGTGGATCTCGGAGAAGGGCTGCACGTTCACCTCTGGACTCGCCCTATCCTCCAGAACGCGAGACGATGCCCCATGACCGATCACGAGCTCGATGCCCTCGCCGCGCTGCGCCACCACTGGCTACAAGCCGGCGGCGCCTATCCCGGAGGAGATGCGGCACGAAGCGCCCACCGAGACACCCTGGTTGACTTGGTCAAATACGGTTTTGTACGAGTCTTTCGCCACACCGACCACAGCCTTGGCGCGGCCGTCCTCACCCGCCACGAGCCCCAGTCCCAGGCCTACTGCGCCCCCCTCACGACCCTGATGGCCCACCACGACAACAGCATGCAAGCCATCGACTGGCTGGGCAGCACCCTGTGCGCCGACGTGCCAGGGCTGGCCGACGATGTGGAGTGCATGGTCCCGGCCGCCGACACGACCACCTTGACCCTGCTCAAGAAGGCCGGGCTGGGCCCGAACACCGTCAGCCTGGCCGGACGGGTTGATCTGGCCCTGGAGCGCCTGGTCGCCCGTTGGAACCCACCCGCCGACCTGCACCATCTGGGGCTCTCGTTGGAACGTGTTCGCCCCGCGGACGCAGACGCAATCATCGCCCTGCAAGCCAGAGTCTTTGGCGAGGAACCCGCGTATGCCTGGTTCATGGTCCACAAGGGCTGGCAGCAACGCCGACGGGACGAGATCCTCCGTGGCGAGATTCCCGATCTCTCGCTGATCATCCGGGTGCGAGGAGAAGTCTCTGGCCTCATCGAGGGCCGGGTGCGCGACCGGGATGTACACCACGGCAGCAGCGTCGGGATCGGGCTGGTGCTCGACCCAGAACTCAGAGGAAAAGGTATCGCCCTGGTCGGCTATCGGCGCTGCCTGGAGTTAGCCCGAGCCCGCGGCGCCATCTGGATCAAGGGAACCACTGGGCGACGATCGGTGCTGCACATGGCCGAGCTCATGGGCCGCCGAGCTACGGGCGTCATCATGCGCCGCTGGCCACGTTTCGACGACGGGCGCTTCGAAGAAACGCTCGGAGAGGCGCGCCAGGTCAGCCCGCATCCACCGGCGCAGGCACCCTCACCACCTGGGTCTTGACTCGGATCAGCCGCGCCAGGCGTGCGAGGAGTTCCTGGGTCCTGGCGTCGGTACCATGGACCCAGCCGCTGACCAGGGTGAGCCCCTTGAGGCCGATGATCTCGCGGTCGCTGATGTCATGGAGGGGCCACAGAGGCCCCGAGAGCTCGACCCCCGCGAAGCCCAGGCGCACGCACTCGCGCAGCAGCCCAAGGGCGGCGGGGTGGGCCAGGCTGAAGGCATCGTCGATCCGCAGCACGGCGGGGCCATCCTGGGCGAGGCGGCAGAGCTGCTGGCGCAAGAAGCGAGAGCTTCGGTCGGCCGGAAAGGCGATGGTTCGACGCGGAAGCTGGGGCTGGGGCGGCACGCCGGCCAGGGGATCGCCGTGCAGCGAGGGCAAGGCCGCCTGGCGGATGGAAAAAGCCAGGCGGGTCGCCGGTGCTCGGCCGGCACGAGGCGGTGGGGGCGTGCCCGGTGGGCCCTCGCCATCCACCGGCGGTACGCCCTGGGCCCGCGTCCGGGGCCGCGAGCAGCGGTCATCCAACTCGGCGCGACCGAAGACCTGCACATAGTCCCTCGGAGCGCCCGCACAGGCGGGGTCAGCCCCTGGGTTGCCGGCTGGACACTCGGGGCAAGCCTGTACCGTCGGGTTCGCAGCCAGCTCGATGGCGATGGCTTGGAGCGCCGCGGTCGGCGCGCGGACCGGGCAGCGTGCCACCAGCCTGGACCGCGCCGAACCCAGGGCGCAGGCCGGAAAGCCGTCGAAGCAGAGCGACACCCCACCTCTCTCGGCGATGCTCGCCGCCCGCTCCAGCAGGGGCTCGGTCAGGCCGAAGCGCGGAGAGAGGGACACGAAGCCCTGGGCCGCGGCGCCTCGGCCTTGGAGGCGACGCACCACGATCGACTCGACGCCCAGGGCCATGGCGGCCGAGACCGTCTCTGGGAGCAGGTCCATGGTGGGTCGCGTAAGGGTGATCTCGATCTCGACAGCCAAGCCGGCAGTGGCACAGACCCTCAGTGCCCGAGCAACCCGCTGGCATGCCCCCGGTCGCCGCACCAGCCAGTCGTGGGCGTCCGAGCGCGCGGCGTGCCACGGGATCCGCACCCGGTCCAGGCCGTGCGACTGGAGCATGGCGACCACGGCCGGGCTGGCCAGGGCCAGGCCGTCCGACCACAATCCCAAGAGACGGTCCTCGGCCAGCACCGCGCGCACCGCGCTGAGCAGAGCCGGCAGGTCGGCCCGCAGCGTGGGCTCGCCGCCACCAAGCCAGATCAGGGCAGCATTCTGAGCGAGCACCGTCGCCAGGATCGCGTCAATAGGCGGGTCGGCGACGGGCAGGGCGGCGGGGAGATCCAGTCTGCCCCGGTCGCGCAGGCGGCCAGCGGCCAGGACCAGGACCGCCGGGACTGGTGCGGGGTCGGACTCGACGCTGCGGAGGGAGGGCTTCACCCCTGCGTTGTAGGAGCCCGCGGCGAATCGGGCAAGGGCACCGACCAAACCGCGGCCTTCCAGCGGACACTCTGGGGTACAAGTTCACGCCAGGCCAGGCGCCGAAAGCGCCCGCCACCCATCAGGCGGCGAACCGGTGCCCGGGCAAGCGAGGGTCTTGGTGCCGCCACGCTTTGACCCTCGCCCCATCCGCTTAGGTTGCCCGCATGCTCGCCCTCCCCCCTGCCCTGCTGACCCTGCCGGCTCCCGGCGATCGCACCATGGCGACGATCCAGCGCAAGCTCCGGCTGCTCGCCCTGCGCCGCCTGCTCAGCCAGGATCTTGGCGCTCCCTCGCTTCCACCCGGCCTCGCCCAAAGTATCACGGCGCTGCGGCGAGTTCTGGTCGCGGCGGTCCGGCGCAACAAGGCTGCGGTCCTCGACCTGCTGGGCGGTCCCGACCTGCTGACCTGGTTGCTGTGCCTCGAGGCGGGGCTGCGCACACCGCGGCAGTCCCTCGCCGAGGTGGGCCCCACCCTGCTCGCCGGCCTGGCCAGCGCCGGCCTGGTGGCCGAGCCGATCACCTGGGAGCACCCGGTCGCCCCGATCATCGGCTCAGACCGTGCCTGGGTCTTCGACCCTCCTGCCGCCGCCCTGGCGGTCCTGCCCGCTGGCGTCGAGGTCCAACTCCACGACGGCCGCCGCGTGCCTCTACCCGAGCTCGCGTGCTCGCGACCCTTCCATCCCCTCGCCCTGGGCCTCACCCTGTCCACGCTGGACACCAACCCCCTCGCCATGGTGGAAGCCCACCCCGACAAGCAGGGGAACGCCTTGAGCCTTGGCGAGCATCCCGTACAAACCTGGGTTGATGCGCTACGCGCTGCGCTGGAGGCCGTACAGACTGGCCTGCCCGAGTGGGCCGCCGAGCTGCCCCTGTCGCTGTCGCGCCTGGTGCCGGTCGGTTGGCAGCCACAGCGCCACCTCTCGGCCAGCTATCGAGAGGCGCCCGGCCTGGCCTACCTCAGCCTCCATGACCGCACCCTCACCCTGGCCGAGGCCATCGTCCACGAGACCCAGCACAGTCGGCTCAACTCCCTGTGCTGGCTCGACTGTGTGCTGCACAACGCCTGGACCGAGTGGACGAGCTCGCCGGTCCGGCCCGATCTGCGCCCGCTGATGGGGGTCTTGCTGGCCGCCCACGCCTTTGTCCCCGTCGCAGCCCTCCACGCTCGCCTGGCGGAGATGGACCACCCCCTCAGCCAGCGTCCCGAATTCCCCCATCGCCGAGCCGAGGTCCTGGCCACCAACACCACCAGCCTGCGGACCCTGGCCGAGCGGGCCCGTCCCACCGCCATCGGGCGGCGGCTGCTGACCGATCTGCTGGCCCTCCACGACACCCTGCTGGCCCTTGCTCCCTGTGCGACAATCCCCACCAGCCCGGAGCCTGTCCCATGAACTGCCCCCGCTGCACCGACACCGGAAAACCGGCCGCGCTCGACCACCTGGACTTCGACCGCCGCACCAGGGTCGACTGGTGCCCGGACTGCGGCGGGGTCTGGTACGACAAGGGCGAACTGGAGCGCGTCCTGGGTCTGGACCCGCCCGTGTCCCTCGCGGCAGCCGGCCGACCGTCCGGGAGCCGGATCGACTGCCCCTGCTGTCACACGCCGATGTCCGAGGTGGTCTGGCCCAAGGACGGCACCGTACACATCGACGCCTGCCCTCACTGCGACGGGCACTGGTTGGACAAGGGCGAGCTCGAACAGTTGCGAGATCTCCTGAACGACCGTGATGATGACGCATTTCCAGTGGCCGGTCAACTCGGCGGCGAGGTAATCCGGGTCCCCATCGCCATCGCGAAGGAAGCGGCGAAGGAAGCGGCGAAGGGCGCGCGGACGCTCAGCCCCCGCTGGATAGTCGGCGGCACAATCTGCATGTTGATCATCTACTCGTTCACGCTGGGTATGTTCCACTTCGGCGAGCTGTTCGACGCCATGGGCAGCAAGCCTCCGCCACCCGACTCAGTCATCGCCATGATGTCGGGCCTGGTGGCATTCCCCTTGGGAGGCCTGCTGGTCGGCTACAAGTCAGAAGGCATCACCATCTGGGAGGCCGCCATCGCCGCCCTCCCCGTTACTGCCCTGATGGCCCTGTGCAACCTCGACGTCCTGGGCGGACTGCCGGTCGCCGGCCTGGCCCTGGCCGGCTTCGTCCTGGCCTTGCTCGGCGCTGCGCTAGGTGAGCGCCTGTCGGAATGATCTTTCGGGCCAGCAAATTCCCATGACTCCGACATTGAGTTCATGGAGGAAACGCCGTACGGCGTGGGGGATGTGCCTGCTACGTTTCCTTGCGGCTGGGATCTTCGAGGCAGGGGTCTTCGAGGCTGCCGCGGCTGGGGGCGCCGCGGTCGGGGGTGTCTCAGTATTCTGCATGTCGAACTGGCCCCGGGGCCAGTTGAGACCACGACCGGGACCACGACCGGGACCAGGACCAGGACCACGACCAAGACCGGCCATCATTGCCGGCTGGCGGCGCCGCGGTGTTGCGGTGTTGCGGTTGCCGCACTGGACAAGTGCCAACACAGTGTCGATCAGGTCCGTGTCGGTGATGCGGGTCAGGTCAGCAACTGAAATTGTGGCCGACCGTCAGGGGCGGGAACGTCGATGTCGTGCCCGACTGCGGATGCCCCCCCCGACGCCTTCTACGACGACCGACTGGGCCAAGCAGTTCGCCTACTGCCTTAGTCGCCACAGCGCGGTCGGTCTTCCGCTGTGCCCCACCATGGCACGGTCCCCGGCAGCTTCTGGCCTCACGTTCGACCCTGCCGCGGCTGGGGGCGCCGCGGCTGGGGGTGTCGCAGTATTCTGTATGTCGAACTGGCCCCGGGGCCAGTTGAGACCAGGACCAGGACCAAGACCCGAACCCGGACCGGCCATCAGTTGCTGGGCTTGGGGAAGCTGGTTTGCCAGCAACAGCTCGATCTCCCGGCGCGACCTCCGCCCCCCGCCCCGGCTCAGCGCCTAGGCATTCACAGTAGGCCCCCCGCCAGCCGCGACCTCTCCTCTCCCCTCGACCTCAGCCTCAACCACGAAGCGCGCCCGCTCTCGCTCGGCCTCGACTGCCTGGCGGTCCTCGGGCCAAGGCGGCTGTCCTCGCCAGGCGACCATCAGCTCGGGCTCCCAGGTGTAGGGCTGGCCGTCCAGCGAGACCCGACCGGCGGCTACGGCGTGGGTGGCTTTCAATAGGGAGATGGAGCGTAGATCGCGCACCAAAGCCTCGAAGCGACCCTGGCGGATCGGGTCCACGAAGCGAAAGCGTGATCGGCTGACGTAGGCGACGTGGTACCAGCTCGGTCGGTGGGCGACGCCGTCGAGGCCCAGACGTTCGGCCATGATGGCCAGCATCTGGCCGGCTTCCCGTGCGGTGCCCTGACCAGGCGCGTCCTGGCCGGGAAGCTGAGGCCGGGCCTGAGAGAAGGTGCCGCGCGGGTGGCGCAGGGTCAGCCAATGCACGAAGAGCACGGTGGCGGGCGGCCCTTCACCCGAAGGTGGTGAGAGCTTTTCGCGCGCGAAGACGCCCTCGGTCAGGACGAAGCGCTGCCCCTGACTGGTCCCGTGGACCCGCATGCGGTCGCCCAGCGCGACGGTCCCGAGCTCGACTCGCAGGTCGGAGTAGCCAAGGCGCCGCACCTGGTCGAGCAGGCCGTATCGAAACAGGCCGTACTCGATGCCCTCGGCGGTGTAGTAGCCCAGCAGCCGAGGCGCGCGATGCCCAGGCAGGCCCAGCACCCCGGCGAGATCCTCCTCGGTGATCCAAGGCGCGTCCTTGTCCTCGCCCTTGAGCCGCAAGGGGTCGAGGTGTCGTGCGACGCTGGCGAAGCGGGTGGACAGCGGGTCGGCGCCTGCCGGGATGGGCGCCTCGCTGTCCAGGGCGAGGACCAGCCCGGTTCCGGCGAGGATTCGCCAAGCCCCAGGCGAGTAGCCGCCGCCGGGCAGCCACACGGTGGGCAGACCATGCAGGGCACGCGCCACCAGGCGGTCCCGACGGCGCGCCCCGGCCAAACTCAGGCCAAGGCCACCCTGCTGGTCACCAGCCAGCACATCGCCACCGGCGATGACGAAGGCCAGGGCCGGCCGAGGCATGCGCTGGAGCAAGCCCTCGACGGCCAGCAGATAGGCGGCGTCTTCCGCCCCAGGCAGCACGGTCTCGTCCACGCCATC
>JAADHA010000659.1:12052-13844 GCA_013152105.1 Oligoflexia bacterium
GTTCGCCCCAGTCGACGCCGGAGATCGACCCGATCCAGGCCGCAGGGTCGGCCTCCAGACAGGCGGCGGTCCCGTCGGGCGGGTGGGCGTCGAGGTCGATGACAACGGCCTGCCCGCGGAAACCCTCGGCCCGCAGCGCGGCCAGCGCCACGGCGATGTCGTTGACCGGACACAGCCCGCCGCCCTTGTCCGGCCAGGCGTGGTGGAAGCCCCCGAGCAGGTTGAGGGTGGGGCCACCGCGCTTCAGGGCGGCGCGGGCAGCGGCGACGGTCCCGCCGGTCGCCAGGCGGATCGAGTGCAGCACCTCGTCCACCGGGACGTCCCAGGTGTCGGCGGCGAAGATGTGGGCCAGGGGTTCGGGTCGGGTCAGGCTCTCGAGGTAGTGCTCATCGTGAACCCGACACAGGTCGCGGTAGCGCACCCGAGGTGGGTCCTGGAGCTGCTCTCGCCGGATCGCGCCCTGCTCCACCAGGGACCAGGCGACCAGGTCGGCGCGCCGGGGCTCAATACCCCTGCGATGCTCCAGACCCGTGATGGGCAGCCGGTACTGGGGCGCGTACCAGACCGGGAGACTCGGATCGTGCAGCATTCTTCGGACGCGCTTGGTCCAGGCGGGCCAAGCCATCAGTCCGTGGCCCGCAGGCGGGCCCATACATGCTCCAGCTCCGCCACCGGGACATCGGCGCTGACCCGACCGTGCTGGACCACGATCACCCGGTCGGCGACCCGGCCCAAGGTGTCGATCACGTGGGTCGAGAGCAGCACGCAGGCCCCGGCCGCGCAGCGCTGCTGCAGGCTGTCGAGGACCCGCTCGGCGCTGGGTGGGTCCAAGCCATTGAGCGCTTCATCCAGCAACAGCACCGGGGGATCGGCGACCAGGGCGCAGGCCAACGCGGTTTTGCGATGCATGCCCTGGCTGTACTCATGGATCAGCCGGTCGGCGTCGTCCCCCAGGCCCGCGATCTGAAGCGCCTGATCGACCCGGTCCGGGTCCGGATCGGCGGTGGGGTCCGAGGAGCGAATGCGTGCCGCAAAGGTGATCATCTCGCGGGCCGAGAGGTAGGCGTAGAGCTTGGGATGCTCGGGCACGATCCCCATATAGCGACGCGCCTGGGCGGGCTGCGCGAGCACGTCGACGCCCATGATCCGAGCCGAGCCCGCGGTCGACAGGATCTGGCCGGTAAGCATCTTGAAGGTCGTGCTCTTGCCCGCTCCGTTGGGGCCAACCAAGCCGACAAACTCGCCAGGCTTCAGCGAAAAGCTGACCTGGTCGACGGCGACGATCTTGCCGTACTCCTTGCGCAGCCCGTCCACGGCGACGGCGAGGGGTGGGTTCATGAGCAGACTCCGAGAAGATTCAGCGTGCCGCCAGGCTGGCCGCGACGGCCCAGACCAGTACGGCGAGCGGCGCATAGAGCCAGACGCCGCGGCCTCGCATGCGCCAGGCGGCGAACGAGGCGGCGAGCGAGGAGAGCAGGGCGAGGCACTGCAGCGCCAGCAGGGGCATGAGGGCCGCGCTGCCCTGGCGGATGAACAGGGCCAGGATCGGGGGGAGGATCGCGCCTTGGGCGTAGAGCAGGCCAACCACGGCTCGGACCCAGAACATCCTGCCTGGTGCGACCCCCAGAGCGGCGTCCAGCCAGGATGGGTCACCCTGTGCGAGGCGAGTGGGGACCGCCGAGATGAGGGCGACGGCCGCCCCGGCGACGGCCACCACGGCGGCGGGGGCGCCCGGGTCCGCGCTCCAACCCGCGAAGAGCCCCACCCCACCCAGGCCCCAGGCGGCCATGGG
>JAADHA010000658.1 GCA_013152105.1 Oligoflexia bacterium
GACCCCGCAGCGCCGCGTCGGCTTCGGTCAACAGGGCATCGCTGCGGTCTGGGGCCGAAGGCGCGATGGCGGCAGCGGTGATCGCACAGGCGCGCGCTCTTGGGATGTCTCCGCCCTGCAGGGCGGCCCGGCTTCGTACCATCTCTGCTCGGTACATCAGCTTGGCCGGCGCCGCCGCAGGGCTTGACTCGGCCAGGACAGCGAGCGCTTCGGTGGGCGACCGGTTCACCAGGGCGGACTCGGCCGCCTCGACCGCGCACTCCCATGGACGGCTGGGGGCGCCCCTGTGGCGCAGAGTGGTGGTGGGTGTTGGGGCCCAGGGAATGTCACCGCGTGCCAGCGCGACCAGGCGTCCGGGCAGTCCGGCCAGCATCGCCGCGTTCTCCATCACCAGTCGAGGACCGATGATCTGGCCGAGCATGGTGCCCGCCAGGGTCTCCAACTGCGCGCGCTCCAACGGCGGTACAGCGACGCGCTCACACGGCAGGGGCAGCGTATCGGGAGAGTGGGTAGCCAGTAGAAGTAGGCCTGCACCTTGCAACATGGACAGGTCACGAGCATCGACCCGGTCCGCGTTGTCGATGGAGAGGATCAAAGGACGCTGCGCCGCCGCGCGCCGCAACACACGCTGTAGCGCTCGAACCAGGTCGATGGGCTTGGGGGGGCGGGCCAGACAGACCACATCTTCGGTCGACCGACTGAGCTCAGGCCAAGCAGAGAGGAGCAGGTCTCGGTCCGTTCCCAGCAGGGCCCGTCGCAGCACGGCGGGACGCATCGGTCCGACCAGGCTGTCTAGCACACGGAACAGCAGGCGCCGCCCGCCGGAGATCAGCACAGGGTGTGCGCCCCGGAGCAGGGTCCGCCCCTGGAGTTCGTGCAGGATCCGCGACAGCCCGATGCCCGGCGGACCGTGGAGCATGACGGTCGTGACCTTGCGGGACAAGGCGATCTGGACCAGGTTCTCGAGGAGCGCCTTGTGGCCGACGAAGTGGCTGATGCGAAGCGCTGGACGCCAGTTGACAGGACGAGGTTCTTGCGCGAGGGCCTGTTTGAGGGCATCCGCGACGTCTTGGGCTGAGCGCGGGCGCTGGCCAGGAGGCTTTTCCAGCATGCGGTCGATGATGTCGACGGCCTGCTGCGGCACCTCGGGCGCGAATTCGGCAACCGATGGAGCGGGCTCGGTACACTGGGTCAGGATCAGGCGGTTGTGGTCCAAGCCGACGTGAGGTGGGCGGCGCGACAACAACTCGAAGAGCACGACCCCCAAGCTGAACAGGTCGGTGCGCCGGTCGCCCCGACTCCCCGTGAGACGCTCAGGTGCCATGTAGCGCAGGGTTCCTGCCGTGGGGGCCTGAACAGGCGCGTCGACATGGTCAGCGAAGCCGAAGTCCATCAGCTTGATGTGCCCGCCGCGGGTCATCAGGATGTTGGCCGGCTTCAGGTCGCGATGCACCAAGCCTTGGTCGTGAACCGCGGTCAACGCGTCGGCGATCTCGACTCCGGCCAGCAGGACGTGTCGGAGGCGTGTGGTGCCGGACAAGCGGCCGATCCAGTCGTCCAGCGGGATCCCGTCGACCAAATCCATCGCCAGCCACATCCAGTTGGCGTCCTGGCCAGAGTCGATCACATGGACGATGCCAGGGTGACAGACTTTTTTCAGCGACGACAGCTCGCTCTCGAAGCGTGTTCGACGCTGGTCCGAGCTGGTCGCGATCACTTTGAGCGCAACGACCGTGCTGTCGCTGTCGCGAAGCGCCCGGTAGACCCGAGACATCGCACCGCTGCCGATCGGCTGCATGAGCACGTGGGGGCCTATTCGGGTTCCGGCGGCGAGGATTTCCACGACCCGAGGGTATCGCGTCGCGCTCAGTGCAAGTGCAGTCCCGGCGAGATCAGGAGCTGAATGCCCCACCATTCGTGGTAGCTGCTGGCTGTCGGGCTGCGTGTGGTGCCCCACTGGGCGCGTGTGAGGATGTCGACAAAGGTCCTGGATGTCGTTCGCAGGCGGGCCCCACCCTCGAAGTTCAGCATGGGAATGGCCAGCGGACCCTGGTAGTAGTCCAAGAGGTCCGTTCGCCCGAAGCCGAGCCCGCCAGCGAAGGAGACGGGGGCTTCGGGCGCGCCACGGATGACCGTCATGACACCGTAGCTGCTGGTCGTGAAGGTGCCGGAGCGCCCCGTGGCGGTGTCG
Source organism: Oligoflexia bacterium (assembly GCA_013152105.1). Taxonomy (GTDB): domain Bacteria; phylum Myxococcota_A; class UBA796; order UBA796; family UBA2385; genus UBA2385. The sequence goes on from JAADHA010000658.1 coordinate 2,192, forward strand.
GTCTGGGGCTCGGTGTAGCGCTGGCGTGGCCACGCGGTCGTGGCACCCCACAGAGACAGTCCCAGCCGCGGCCCGGGCTGATCGGCGCTGACCAGGAATACGTCGTAGCGTGCCAACACGAGCCCAGAGGCGCCCGCATCGGGCCACGATCCCAGCAGGGCGCTCAGCGCGTAGCCGACCGAGACATCGGCACCATAGGACGGCACCGTGGTGGGTTGGTAGGGGTCGGGTTGCTGTGGGCGCTTTGGGGGGACGGTGGTCGATGGCAGCGCGTCGTCTGCGTGGACGGGTCCGGTCAGGGACAGCAGCAACAAGCAGCCGATGGTGATCATGGGTTTTCCTTGCCAAAGGGGCAGTACCACGCCGGCAGCCCTCGGACCTCCAGCAGATCGATCGCCGCGAGGGCGCTGGGCTGGTCGGGCAGCAGCGCGATCACGCTCCCATCACCGCCAGCTCCGCTGAACTTGGCACCCAAGGCGCCGTGGCTGCGCAGTGCCTGGCAGGCCCGCCAGAGCGCGGGAGCCCGCAAGGCCACAAAGGCGTCTGCCAGGTGGTTCTCGTACACCTGTTGGGCCACGTCCAGGCACGCGCCCAGGGCCTTGGCGTCGCCGGCCATCATCGCCCTGGCGCCAACCGCCGCCACGTCGCCGAAGGCCGTGATGGCGGTGTAGACGGCCCGGGCGCGGCTGGCCTGGAGGGCGTCGCGCAGGTCTCCGATCCAGGCGTCTTGGAGGGTGGAGAGGATTCCCGGTGTGTCGCGGCTATAGGGAAAGCAGGCGGCGACCAGATGGAAGCGCCCGCCGGGACGGATTGGCTGGGCTTTGGGCGAGACCTGACCCTTGGGACCGGGCAGCCACCGAATCCAGCTTGGCTGCCCCGCGGCGCAGGCGATTGGGTCGAGGCGGCCGCACTGGACCCCCAGCAGGTCGTGTTCGACGACGAAGGCGAGATCTGCCAGGTCCGCGGGTCCCAGGGTCTGGCCCACGTGGCGACAGAGCGCGTCCAGCGTGGCCAGGGTCACAGCGGCAGATGACGAGAAACCTCGCCCTGCTGGTAGATCGGCGTCGATGTGGAGGTGCGCCGGCCTCATCGCGATCCCGCGCTGGACCAGGGCTTGGGCGGCGGCGGCCACGAAACGCAGGGGACCACCCGCCCGATCTACGACACCCTGGGTGGGCCACTGCTGGCCCAGCAGCTCTCCGTCCAGGTTGCTCTCGACAATGAGGCCGTCCGGTGCCGGGTCGCACACCACGCGCACGGTCAGCGGCAAGGGCACCACCAGACTGGCCCCGCCAGCCCAGTCGCAGTGCTCGCCCAGCAGACAGATCCGCCCAGGGTACCGGACTGTCACGGTCACGGGTGGCGCCTAATCCAGCGTCAGAGATGTACCGTCGAACCAGGTCGTGCCGGACAGGCCGGATACCATGGCGACCCGGGCGTAGGCGGCTTCTTCAGGGACGTTCGCCGACACTTCGAGGGGTTCCCAGGTGTGGGTGGAGATGCGACCTCGGGCGATCACGGGGGCTCCGACCGGGTTGTGGAAGATGTCCTCGAAGGACAGGGACAGGTACAGGTCGCCTTCGTTCTGCTGGAACTCGGCGCGGACGTTCTCGGTGCGGTGGTGTGTGCGTGCCGTGAGCCGCATCCCGGACACGACCTCGACCCGCTGGCTGATGGCATAGAACAGCCGCGTGGCGTCGGTGTTGTAGACCCGGACGCTGGCGGTGCCGTCCAGGTAGACATCCGGGTCGATGAGGACATCACTGACTGGGGTGCGCACGCCGCTGAGCACGATCGCTTCCTCGAGCGACCAGGCAGATCCCAGCGAGTCTGGGTCCTCGAAGCCCCCGTCGAGCAGTGGTAGCAGGGACCCGCTGCCCTGGTCCAAGGCGGATGGCCGTGCGCCGAAGTACTTGGCCAGCGTGTTGCGGGACTCTTCGTTGCGTTCGGGGGTAGGGGGCCAGCTCAGCGCGATCGTGCCGCGATCGATGTTCTGCCCCTTGCCCTTGCTGTCCACGATTACCCGGAAGATCCGGCCCTGGTAGGGGCCCGCTCGTACTGCCAGGAGCTTCTTCTCCTTGAAGCCGAAGGATGTCCCGATCGAGACGGCCATGTCTTCTTCTTCGCCCCTCCACAGGTCGCGACTGCGCAAGACCTGTTCGCCCCGCCGCAGGCGGTGCAGATCGGGCGGGGGCAGGCTGTCCAGCCAGTCGAGCGCGCGGGTGTAGCGCGGGACGATCGCCTGCTCGACGATGTCCGGGTGCTGCTGAGCCAAGGCGAAGAGGGCGGCCTGGCTGAGCTTGCGCGCTTCGAGCAGCATCAGCAGGCGAGACACGGGGTCCGCGTCGTTCATCGCGGCCACGCGAGACGCCGCGAAGCGGTCCGCGTCGTTGACGATCGGTGGCCCTGAGTCGTCTGCGAGGGCGACCGATGATTCCGTGCCCAGAAGCACGAGGAAGAGCGCACAGCACAGTGCGCGGAAGAGTGCTGCGGGGGCGGGAGCGAACTTCATGACGGGCATCATAGGGGAGGGCGCGGTCAAGCGTTGGAGCGGAGCAGCAGCGCGGGTTCGTCTTTGCAACCCGCTCGTGAGTCCTGTGCGTCCAGGGCCACACTAGCCCGCCGGAGACAACCATGCTGGCGCGTGTGCCGTGGAACCGGCGGGATGCTGTGTCCCCGTGATGAGGTCGGTCTCCACAGCGGCCCCGGGTGGGACCTCGGGTTGGCCCCAGAAGGCCAGCCAGCCATCGCCAACCTTGAGCAGGCGGCCACCCGTGGCCGGCAGCTCGACCAGGGTGCTGGGATCGATGTCCGCCAGGAGTCGGGCGAGGCGGCGGTAGGCTGCGCCGGCGGGCTTGTCCTGGAATCCACCGTCCGCGAGGCTCTGTAGGAGCGAGTGGGTCGAGAAGAGCAGGCGGGAGCCCCGGCGCATCGTGGTGGGAGGATCGGCCAGGGTGTGCCAGAAGATCCGGTCGGCGCCGCCCGCCAGCATGAGGCCATAGGTGCCGACGAGCATGCGGGCTTGCCACTGGGGCGTGATGTAGGGGGCCCTGCCTTGCGATGCCACCGATGTCTCGGTCACCCACAGGGGCTTGTCAGGCGCCAGCGCCTGCCAGGTCTGGATCGTGCGGGTCTGCGCGCCCAGGTCGTCCCGGTCGGAGTAGCAGTGCAGGCTGAGGATATCGAAGGCGTCGGTGACCCCTGGCTGTTCCAGCAGGGCCTTGAGCCAGGCTCGACCACTGTCGGTGTGGGGGCGGTACAGGCCGGCGTTCAGCACCAGCGCCTTGGGATCGGCTTTTCGAATGGCGGCGGATGTCGCGACCAGGACCTTGGCATATTGTTCTGGGGTCTCGAAGTCCGCCGGATCCGTGCTGCTCCGACCACCCCGCGGAGGCACGCTGTTGTGCAGGTCCGGCTCGTTGTCGACTTCCCAGTAGCGGACAGGGGACAGCAGGCCCGGCATATCGTCGACCCCGTCGTGGTCGTAGCGTTCGACCACGCGGCCGATCCAGGCCGTGTAGGCGTCCATGTCCTGGGGCACATAGGCATTGGTGTGGGCCGCGGTCTGGTTGCCGGGCCACGGTCCCAGCACCATCAGCGGCTCCAGACCGGCCCCTTGGACGGCGCTGACCCAGCGGTCGGCCTGATCGAAGCGTTCCTGGTGACGGCGATGGGCTTGCCAGCTCAGCCAGGGGTAGGTCGCGGTGTTGGCGCGGACGATCTTGGCACCCAGGTCGACCAGCGCCGCCGTGTCAGCCTGGAGCAGGGCCGCTTCCTGGTTGGGGCGGACGCGCCCCTGCAGGACCCAGGCCGCGGGAATCCCCACGCCCTCGTTTACCCCCATTGCGCCGCCCGCCGTGGCCGGCCGCCCTGGCCTGGTGGCTGACAGGGCTTTCGGGGGCGCCAGGATCGCGAGGGTCGTGTTCTGCTGTGAAGCCCCTGCCTTGTGCGGGGCACGACGGGGGTGCGTGCAGGAGCCGCATCCAACCAGCAGCGGGAACAAGAGCGGGAAGAAGAGCGAGCACAGACCGGCCATTGGCGACGGGCGCATTGGATTTCCCAGTGATGGCATCCCTATTCGACCAGGCGCAGGTGCCCGCCTTGAAAGCCACCACCGTCGTCGGACTCGTCGTCCTCGGGCTCGGGATCGTCGAGGTCGGGGGCCAGCGGGAAGAGCGTGATCTGCTGGATGGCGGCCCACGGGAAGTGGCAGGTGTAGAGGGAGTCGAAGGACAGGGTCAGGCGGACCGCTTCGGGCAGGAAGCGTACGATGAAAGGCCGCGTCCAGGCGAATCGGCAGACGTTCCTTGAATTGGGCCAGCGTCGTCTTTGGGACACCGCTTTCGGTGATGAGCGTGCTGTCCATCACCAGGTGAATGTCGCAGCCCAGGGCCAGACCCAGGCGCAGGATCTGTTCGGAGTGGTTGCCATAGGCGTTGGCCGCCGCGCCGATGGGATCGGCCGCCGAGTCCGCACCGACCATGGCCAGGGCGGCCGTGCCGCGCGTCGCTGGATTCGCATTCGTGCCGTCTGGGTCGCCGTCTACAGCCGTGCCGTCTACAGCCGTGCCGTCCGCAGCCGTGCCGCCCGCCTGGTCTTCCGAGCTCAGGGGTAGCGCACCCAACTCGGCTGGACCCAACTCCAGCGCCTGGGCCAGCGCGATCAGTTCGTCCACAGTCAGCGGCTCAGCGCCAGCCAGGACATGCTTGAGGTGCGCGCGCGGCAGGTCGACGGCCTTGGCCAAGGCGGCGGTGTTCAGCCCGCGCTTGCGGCTGACGGCACGGATCAAGTTCAGCAGGGGCTCGGAGGGTCGACTGGCCACGGGGCACCTCGCAGGACCCGGACTGGGGTCGCTGGCCCCCTAGCCCCACCGTCAGGCATGGGCCAGCCACCGGATCGCCGGCTGCCCATCATGCGGTGGTTGGGGGGTGCTTGTGCGTGGGCAGAGTCGACGCCTTTTCCGGGTCCGCCGGGGGCGAGCCCGGGTTCACATCGACCATCGCCGCGAGGTAGATTTGATTCGCGCCGCTGGTGATCTTGGCCGAGGTGGTCGCCTTGAGGTTCGCCGTCTGGCCGGCCTTCAGCGACACGCTTTTTGTGGCAGTCAGCTTGAAGTCCTTGCACTTCAAGCTGAGGGTCTTGGCGGCTTCGAGCTTGGTGTCGCCAGCGCAGTACTCGTTGATCACCATCGTGGCTGACTCGAGGGTGTGGTAGATCGGTGCGCTGGTGACATCCAGGCGAGTGCTGGCCTGGGCCCCGAAGTCCACCCGCTCGGCGCCGGCCGTGTCGTCGAAGATGAGCATGTGGTCGTTGCGCGACCAGAACACTCGCTTGTCGTCGTTGCTGTCGTCGTTGTGGTAGGGCTCGGGGGTGTCGTCCGCGCCGTTGTAGACCGCGCCGACCACATAGGGCGACATCGTCCGGTAGGCGTACATCAGCACGACCTCGGTGTCGATGTCGGGCAGGATCACCAGGCCGCGGTCCTTGCCAGCCATCGGCGACATCATTCGGCACCACGAGCTCTTGAGTTCGTCGCCGGAGTCCACCGGGTACTTGACCTTGACCCGGTGCATGCCGTCCGGGTCGACGTTGTCGATGACGATGCCGACCACTGCGCCGTTGATCATATCGGGTGCCCTAGTTGATGGTGGTGGCCGTGGCGAACAAGGTGAGCTGCTGGCCGCCATTCACCGTGCAGCTCTTGCCGGTCGTGATTTCCATGGTCTGGCCGGCCGACACGTTGATCGAGTTGGAGGCTTCCAGCTTGAAGTCGGTGCACTTGTACGAGATCGTGTTGACCGCTTCGATGATGATGTCTTTGCCGCAGTAGACCGAGAGTTCCTTGCCCGAGCTGTCCCAGACGATCTTGATCTCTTCGTTGTGGAGGATCAGCTCCACCCGTTCCGCGCCGCTTGTGTCGTCGAAGGTCAGGCGGTGGCCCGAGCGGCTTTGGAAGACGCGCAGGTTGTTGTCGCCGTCCTCGTTGGCGTAGGGCGGCGTGTCGACCCCGTTGAAGAGCGAGCCCAGCACCAGGGCGTGGTTGATGTCGCCGTGGATGAAGGTCACCAGGACTTCATCATCGATCTCGGGGATGGTCACCCAGCCCCGTTCCCGGCCGGCCATGGGCATGGCCAGGCGAGCCCAGGTGCTCTCGGGCATATCGGGGAGGGTGGGGAACTTGAGCTTGACCCTGCTGAGCTGGTCAGGGTCGACGTTGTCAATGACGATGGCTTCGACCAGACCGGGCATCTGGCCCGAGACCGGGCGACCCTGGCGATCCACGATCCGCGGCATGCGCAACCTCCACAGCACCTGGGCGCTTGGCTGGCTGGTGGCCCGCCTGGCTTCAGTGTCGCCTGGGAGTATAGGAGCAGCCAGGCACCGGGGTCAACGCTGGAGAACCGAGTCTTGACGCCGGCCGATCCAGGTCACGCAGCGATGCAGGGTCGTGGTGCGCGAACCTGATTGCAGGATCCAGTCGTGCTGGGCCTTTTGGCAGTGGTAGCCGCGGGCGAGCAGGAATTCCTGCACCTGTTCGGGTGACAGCCAGTTCCTTGGTGGTGTGATCTCGTCCCGCCAGTGAAAGGGGCTGCTCAGAACCAAGGTTCCACCAGGGCGCAGCAGGGCGTCAGCCTGTTGGAGCAGCAGGAAGGGGTCTCGGCAGGAGTCCAACAGGTTGATGGCCAGCACCGCATCGAATGTGCTGCCACTGAAGGGTGGGTCCAAGGCGTCCGCCAGGATGGCCCGTCCTGGAAAACGAAGCAGGCTGGACCAGTGCAGGTCGATGCCCACGACCCGAGTGTCGTCGTGGGCGCCGATCCCGCAGCCCAGCTCGAGCAGGTCACCGTCGAGATCGGCCAGCACTTGCGAGAGCCAGGTGTGCAGGTCGCTCTTGGGGCTGTTGGCGTAGACCTTCATGCGCTGCTGGTCGCGCCACAGCACTCCGCCCGCGCCGTGTGCCAGGAAGTCGTCCAGCGGCTGGTCCAGATCCCGTCGGCGCAGGATGGTGGGGGCCTCGGACTGTAGCCAGGAGTCCAGGTCGCGCAGGACCATCGGGATCCCGTCGACCACCGGGTGCTGTCGTCCGCAGCCTGGGCAGGCCAGGCCCAGGGGACTCGGCCGGAGCGCATGCGAGCACAATTTGCCGTCCTGTACCCTGCGGCAGCCTGGGCACACCAGCTTGAGAGGGTCCAAGTCGGTGCTCAGCCGCCGACGATCACGTTGGTTGCGCCCGTGATGAGCGCCCCCACGCCGCCGCAGTGGATCGTGATGTCGCCCAGCCGCGCCACGGCGATGTCGTTGAACTTGACCGTGCTGCTGCCGCTCGCGATGACCCACATATTGGGGCCGCAACAGGCGGCGTGAACACCCGGATCGCCGATGCGCATGGCCTGGTTGCCGTTCACCAGGATGTTTGGCGAGCCGGTGACGCCAGGACCGATACAGGGGTGCGGGCAGGCCGGGCATCCGTGGGCGTCAGCGGGGACAAAGGCGAGGTCGACGGTGCGGGCGCAATTGGGCATGACGACTCCAGGGCTGGCGACAGCGTAGCAGGGTTTTGGGGCCGTGGGGAGGGCGCGGGGATGGAGGACGCGCTGCCGTCGGGGCAGCGGCCGATGATGCCGCCCAGGTCGTCCCAGCTCAGCGCAACCCCGTCGAGTCGCGCCCGCAGCTCTGGGTTCAGGGGGTGCCTGGAGTGTCGACATCCCGGCTGGTGAGTAGCGGGCCCTGCTGCCGATGCGTCGCTTCGGATAGACCGGTGTTCCCCGGAGGCCCCACGACCATGCCGCCCACAAGCACCCACCCCATGACCGAGACCATCCTCGCCCGCTTCGCCGAGGTGTCCGCCCACCCCCGGCGCTCCAAGCACGAAGCCCGGCTCCGGCGCTGGCTCCAGGCGTGGGCCCAGCAGCACGGCTTCTCCAGCCGCACGGACGCCACCGGCAACCTGGTCATCGCCGTGCCGGCTTCCCCAGGCGCTGAGACGGCTCCGACGGTCGTGATCCAGGGGCATATGGACATGGTCTGCGAGAAGGTCCAGGGGTCGGCCCACGACTTCAGCCAGGACCCCATCCTCCCCGTGCGCGACGGGGACTGGCTGACGGCACCGGACACCTCGCTGGGGGCGGACAACGGTATCGCCATCGCCATGGCGATGGTGCTGGCGACCAGCGACGTGGCGCACCCACCGCTAGAACTGCTGTTCACCATCGACGAAGAGACCAGCATGACCGGGGCCATCGGCCTGGATCCCGCGCTGATCACCGGGCGGACCCTCGTCAACATCGACTCCGAGGACGAAGGCGTGCTCACGGTGGGCTGCGCCGGCGGCGTCGAGACACAGCTCCGCGTGCCCCTCGAGACCGAATGTGCTCCCGCGGGGATGGTGGCGGCCCGCCTCGTGGCCACCGGCATGACGGGCGGCCACAGCGGTGTAGACATCCACCACCAGCGGGCCAACGCCATCCGGGTCCTGGTGCGCGCCCTCGATCTGCTCGTCGCCGAGCAACCCGCGCTGCGTCTCGTCGACCTGCGCGGCGGGACGGCTCACAACGCCATCCCCCGCCACGCCCAGGCCGATCTGCTCCTGCCGGCGGGCGCACTCTCGGCCCTGGCCGATCGACTCGCGGCCTTTGAGACCGCGGCCCGCGCCGAGTTCAGCCACAGCGACCCCGGGCTGGCGCTCCGTCTCGAGTCCCTCGAAGGCTCCGACACGCGCCCGTGGAGCCCCGAATCCACCCGCCGCGCGCTGGACCTGCTGCTGACCATGCCCCACGGGGTCGCCGCCATGTCGGCCGACGTCGATGGCCTGGTCGAGACGTCGAACAATGAAGCCCAGGTGAGCCGCGAAGGGGACGATCTTGTGGTGCTGAGCAGCCAGCGCAGCAACGTGCCCAGCCGGCTGGTCGCGTTGACCCGGCGCATCGAGTCGCTGGGACGCCTGGCTGGCGCAGCGCCCCACACCGGCGACGGCTACCCGCCCTGGCCGCCGGACATGGACTCACCCTTGCTCGCCCGATGCAGGCGCATCTACAAAGCCCGTTTCGGCAAGGAACCCGTGGTCGAGATCATCCACGCCGGCCTGGAGTGCGGGCTGATCGGGGACCGCATCCCGGACATGGACATGATCTCGCTGGGGCCGACGATCCGGTCGCCCCACTCGCCAGACGAGCGCCTGCTCATCCCCACGGTCGGGATGGTCTGGGACTTCCTGGTGGCGATCATGGCCGAGCTGGCCGCCGAGCGCTGAGCCTCCACGCGGTTGGGGCCAGGCCCCAGTTCATCGGTGAAGGCCACGGCTTGATTCGGTGCAGAAAATGCTAACTGAGAATGCCTGGCACCTGGACGGACGGTAGGCTTGGGTGGTGCCACGAGCGGTTCAAATCGTCCTGTTCTCCATCCTGCTGGCGGGCTGCCAGGGGTCTGCTGTGCCGCTGAGTGGGCGTTGGATCCTCTCTGGGCCTGGCGTGCTCGGCGCAATCGACGCGCAGGGTGGTCTGGGTTGCTCGCCCCGTGGGGTACACGTGACGCTCTACGGACCGTCGCTGCTCACCGAGGGCGCGGTGGCGGCCCACGCGGTCGAGGAGAAGCCGGGCCTGGTCTGGCTCGACTTTCCAGTTCGCACCGCGGCTGGCGATGGGCAGGCCGCGATGCGCCTTCAGGGACACGAGGCCATGGTCCCCTTGGGGGCCCGGCCTGGCGAGCTGGAGCTGCGTCTCACTGCGACCGAGGGCTGGCCGGAAGCCGACCCGCTCGCCGCCGCGCAGAGCTCGGCGCGGGCCCAGCTAGATGCCGCCACAGAGGCTTGGGACCGGGGTGCCTTCCGTCTTCTGGACGAGGACGATGCCCTGGTGGGAGAGGTCCGGATCTCGCCCAACCAGGCGCCGGTGCTGGCGGTCTACGATGCCACCTGGTGGACCGGGGGGCTGGTGCAGGCAGACCGGCAAGACGACGGCCCTGACATCGTGCTCGCTTTCCCCGTCCAGCCCTCCGTGCGAGGGGAAGAGGGCCAACTCCGCCTCAACGTGCCCTTGTCCCTGGCCATCGTCCCGGCCGACAGCACGCCCACCGACCTCGACCGTGTCCTGCGCCTGGTGCCGGGTGTGGTGTCCGAACAGGAACGGCGAACGACCATGGCAACGGCGCGTCAGCGGGCCGATGATGCCGAGCGCGATGCGATGCTCAGCCTGGGCTCTCGGCTCGCGGTCCGGGCTCTCAGCGATGATGGGCGCTGCCTGCCATGGCAGCAGGTGGCGCCTGAGTTGGCTGACATCCTGGTTGGTTATGACGTGGCCGTGGTGGCAGAGGGCGACCACTGCCTGGTCGATGTGCAGCCCACCATCACGCAGCACCGGCGTCGCCTGCGCGCTCGCATCGGTCCCCACGGCCTGGTCCACGACCCGGCGCACGCTTCGGGCCCGCGCTGAGCGCGTGCTGGTCTCCCCCTGGATCCGCTGATTGCGAGGCCGACCGCACCGTGGCAGAATGTCGCACCGGTGGTCTCGCCCTGCGACCCTGCATCATGCCGATGCGTTAGGTGCATGCCCTGGGGTAACGCCATGACCACTACACCGATCTCCCCCCCGCGGCAGCCGGCCGTCTTCGCCGAGCAGGCCACTCAGCACGCCAGCATCGAGGGTCTACTTGCAGATCTGCGCCTGGTGACCGCCGGGGCCGCGTTGGCGCCCCTGTTGACCGAGCTGCAGACCATGTTGCTTGCCCACTTCGAACACGAAGAAGCGGAAGACGGCGTCTTTTCTGGTCTGCTGGAGCGGGACTACAGCTTGGTAGGCGAGCTGGACGCGCTGCGGCGTCAGCACCGGGAAATCACAGTCTTGCTGGAGCGCACCGTGGCGCTGCTTCAGTCCGAACCCGAAGCTGCAGTCGGCGCGGCCCACAACATGGCCGGGCAGCTCTTCGCGCACGAACAGGAAGAGAACGAACTCGTTATGCAGACCCTGTACTGCGACTGCGGCGAAAACGACTGAGCGACGGCAAGCCCGGCGCTGTTGGCCGGGCAGACTCGCTGGTTTCATGTCCCGGACCAAGCCGGCCCGGGCTTAGGAGGCTTCGGATGACCGATGCAGTGACCCAGTCTCGCGCCGCTGATGGCGCAGTGATCGTGCACCAGCACATCGTCGAGATTGTCAGTGACTCGGGCGAGGGTGCACAGAAGGCCGGCCAGTCCCTTGGGGCAGTCAGCGCCAAGATGGGAAACGGCGTCTGGACGGTTGAGATCATCCCCGCCGAGATCAAGCCGCCGGCTCGCAGTCGTGCGGGCGCCAGCGGCATCCGCGTGCGCATCGGTGATCGCAAGATCACCAACATGGGCGACCAGGCGGACATGGTGGTGGCCTTCAATGAACAGGTGCTCTACGGCCGCCTGAATCAGGGCGCCTACCGCCCGGGCACGGTGCTGCTCATCGAGAACAAATGGGCTGCGGACCCCAGCCCCGAGATCCGGGCGGCGTACGCCGAGGCCCTGGCTGAGTTCAAGGAACGCGGCCTGGACATCTACGAACTGCCGCTGGACGAAGAGTGCAAGAAGCACACCATCAACCCGCGGCTGGGCAAGAATATGTTCGTGCTCGGCATGCTCTGCCGGATCTACGGACGTGATCTGCAACGGGCCCGGGACGAGATCGCCTTCATCTTCCGAAAGAAGAGCGACAAGGTCATCGCGCTCAACCACACGCTGCTGCAGGCTGGCTTTGACTACTGCGGCACGGCCTTGCCCTTCCGCTACCACATCACGCCCTACGACGCGGAGTCGGCCAAGTTGGTGATCAACGGCAACCAAGCCGCGGCGCTGGGCATGATGGCGGCGGGTGTGGAGCTGGTGGCGATGTACCCAATCACGCCGGCCACCTCGGTCAGCCACCAGCTCGGCGACAGCTTTCCAGCGACCGGTGGCTTCCTGCACCAGGCCGAAGACGAGATCGCCGCCATCGGTTTCGCCATCGGTGCCGGCTTCGCTGGACGCACCGCCGCGACGGTCACCTCGGGCCCAGGCATGGCGTTGAAGACCGAGTTCATCGGCCTCGCCGTCATGGCTGAGATCCCGCTGATCGTCTTCAATGTCCAGCGGGGGGGGCCATCGACGGGTCTGCCAACCAAGGTCGAACAAGGCGATCTGCTGGGCACCCTGTTTGGCGCGATGGGCGATACGCCCAAGATTGTGATCGCGGCGGCGACCATCAGCGAGTGCTTCCACATGCTGATCATGGCCCGTCGTCTGGCCGAGGCATTTCGCGGGCCGGTCTTTGTGCTGTCGGACACCAATCTGGCCACGGGCGTCACGCCCATCCCACGTCCGCAGCCCAAAGCCGAGTGGCTGTCGCCGCCGCCGGACCAGTCCGACTGGGACAGCAGTATTGCGGCCTATGCCTGGGACGAAGCCACCGGCGTGTCGCCACGGCCGATTCCGGGCCAGAAGGGCGGCGAGTATACGCTGACGGGCCTGGCCCACAATTCCCTGTCCAAGGTGGCCTATGCCCCCGAGCCTGTCCAGCGCGGGCTGCGCATGCGGGGTCGCAAGCTGGCCGCTCTGCAGCGCACCCTGCGCCCGCCTCGGATCCACGGCGACGCGACTTGCTGCTTGTCGGCTGGGGCTCGACCCTGGGTGCCATCGATGAAGCGGTGGACCGGGCGCGCAAGGAAGGCAGCCGAGTCAGCTCGATCCACCTGCGCTTCCTGTCGCCCCTGGAGCCCGGGCTCAAGGACATCTTCTCGCACTTCGCCAAGGTGGTCACCGTCGAACTGAACTACGGCGATGATCCGGCGGATCCCTACGTGAACGAAGACAACCGCCGCTATGGCCAGTTGGCCTGGCTTTTGCGCTCCCACACGCTGGTGGACGTCACCTCCTACAACCTCTGTCAGGGGCAGCCTGTGGCTCCGGGTCAGGTCCACGACGAGATCGTGCGCCTGCTCAGCCCCGCCCCCACCTCTCACGCCGCCAAGTAGGAGCCACCGATGTTTGGACTCAAGGACGACTGGAGCCTGGATGTACCCGCGCGGTACTTCACGCTCGAAGATTACGACGGCGGCGTGGCTCGCTGGTGCCCGGGCTGTGGCGACCACGGCGTGCTGACGGCTGTTCAACGCATCTGCCGTGACCAGCAGATCCCGCCCGAGCGCATGGTCAACGTGTCGGGCATCGGCTGCAGCAGCCGCTTTCCCCACTACATGGCCACCTACGGATTCCACGGACTGCACGGAAGGGCTCTTCCCGTAGCCGAAGGCGTGAAGTCCCGCCGGCCGGACCTCGACGTGTGGGTAGCCACCGGCGACGGAGACAACTGCAGCATCGGCGCGGGTCACTGGTTGCACGCCATGCGCTACAACATGAACATGGTCGTCATGATGTTCGACAACAACATCTACGGCCTGACGAAGAAGCAGACCTCGCCGACCACGCAGACCGGCTTCAAGACCAACACCCACCCCCGCGGCGCCCTGTTGCCGCCCATCGACCCGATCACGTCGATGCTGGGCATGAGCAACGCCTCCTTCATCGCCCAGACGGTGGACTGGAACCCGGTGCACCTGCACGACACCCTGCTTCTGGCCTGGAAGCACAAGGGCCTGGGCTTCGTGCGCATCATGCAGCGCTGCCCGCAGTACACAAATCAGGTCTTTTCGGATTTCCAGGACGACCCCAACAGCCTGCTGCTCATGCAGCACGATGACGGCGTGCCGGTGGATCCGGCTCTGGACCGCACCTTCAAGAACCGCATCGAGCACGATCCGTCCAACATGGCCCAGGCCATCGAGCTGGCCGGTCGCCGCGACGTCATCCCCATCGGGTTGTTCTACTGCGACCCGACTCGGCCCTGCTACGACGACCAAAGTCGTCAGGGCCTGGGCATGAGCGTCGAAGACAAGCTCGCTGGACTCGAGCGAGAGTTCGACCGTTTCGCCATCTAGTAGCGCAGAACCGCCACCAGGAAGCTCGCCGTGACTGCCACCCTCGAAGCAGGGCGGGAGGAGACCGCCAAGCAGGTCTCCGTGCCTGCTCTCCTGCCCGCTCAACTCGCGCCCTTTGCCGCGCGCGACCAGGTCCGTACTCGCTACCCGCTAGTGCTGCTGCCACCGGGGGCTGACGCTGCGGCACGGACCGCTGTGCCCATCGCAGATTTCCTGCCCGAGCTGGCGGCGGCCACGGGGGCAGACAGCGCCCCCCTGGTGGTCGACAACCTGGTGCGGCTGGAGTCCTGGGTGCGGGCCCAGGTCCGGGACGCGGACCGTCCGCTCGATGCGGTCAAGGCCCTGCGGCTCGCGGCCCAGGCCATGTTGGCCTCGCTGAAGCTGGCCGCGGAACCCTCGGCCAGCTTGCGTGCTCAGCTCGACGCCATGACGGCCGCGGTGCCGGCCGGTAGCCGCCTGCTGCCCTACCTGCCGGGTGCCGAGTTGTGGCTGCTCCTCCAGGTCGCGACACCCGCGCGCCAGGCGGCACGTCAGGCTTGGCGGGACAGGCTGCGTGCTACGCGCAGCGCCCTGGCGGACCTCGCGCAGGTCGAGCGGGCCAAGGACCCACAGGCCGTCAGCCCCGCTGGGCTCTCGGACACGGTCGGCAAGCTGGCCGACTCCTTCATGGACGCCCAGGCACTCGCGGCGGTGGTCGGACCAGCGCGCGGTGGTCTGCGCATGGCGCCGGCTCGCCTGGAGCACCTCGGCCGGCTGCTGGTGGTGCTGGACAGGGCGCTGGCGGCACCCGCCCAGCCAGTGATGGTGGTGGTCGGCGCCCAGCTCCGTGCCGACGGAGTGAGCTGCGTCGCCGGGCAGCCCAAGGGCAACTCAGAGGGGGGCAGCGCCTGTGCGCAGGCGGCGACGCAATTCGATCGCCTGGCTGCCGCCCAGATCGACGTCGTGGCCGCGGTGCGGGCGGCGCGTCTGGAGATAGATGGCGTCTACGACAGCGCGCAGCACGACGCCAAGGTCGCCGGGCTGGACTGGTGGCACCTGACGGCAGACGAACTCGCGGTGTTGCCCGTGGTCGTGGCCGTCGAGCGTGCCGACGCTGTGGTGCGCGATGGCATGGCCGAGCTGACCCGCCTGGTCGGCAGTGGGCGCCCCGTGCAGGTCCTGGTGGACGTGCAGGCGACCCGCAACCCGGGCGCCACAGATGGGCCCTTGAGCGGCTTTCGCGTGGAGCTTGGGCGGCTGGGCATGGGCCTGGGACAGGCCCTGGTTCAACAGACGACGCCCGCCCTGCCGGACCACCTGCTAGAAGGCCTGAGGCGGGCCCTGGGTGGCGGCCGTGCCGGCCTGCACCTGCTGTGCAGCGGCTACCTGGATGATGGCGGCCAGCCCACGCCAGGAGCCTGGCTGACCGCCTCCTCGGCGGTCGAGAGCCGCGCCCATCCACTCTACTGCTACGACCCGGACGCCGGCGTGAGCTGGGCGGACTGTCTGGACGCGGCGGCCAATCCCCAGCCGGAAGTGGACTGGGTAGACGACCCGGTGGGCGATGGCGACGCGGTCTACACCTTCGCCCACCACGCCGTGCTGGATCCGGCCCTGCTGGGCCACTTTCGGCTGCCCTCACAGGCCGAACTGGACTCGGGCCGGCTGCTGCCCATCGACCAGTGGCTCGATCTGGAACCAGCGGCGGCCAGCACGCTCAGCCCGACCCTGAGGGTTGTGGACCAAGGCCAGGTACAGGTGCGGGTGGTCAGCGAGGCGGTCGCGTTTGCATGCCGGGATCGGCTGCGCGGCTGGCGCGCCCTGCGTGAGCAGGCCGGCTTCCAGAACGAGCACGCGCGTCGGGCCGCCGAGCAGGCTCGAGCGGAAGCCCTCGCCGAAGCCCAGGTCGCTCGGGATGCGCTGGTCGCCGCACATGATGCCGAGTTGGAGCAAGTGCGGACGGACGCCGCGGCCCAGGCCCTGGGTCGGCTGGCGGCCGCCCTGGTGGACGCCGACTGGACGGGCGCGCTGCCCGCCGCGGGTGCGGTGGTCCCATCTGGATCGATCGGATCGGGCGCCTCGTCTCGCGCCGAAGTGGAACCCCAAGCACCAGACGCGGCGGCAGAGCTTGACGCAGACGCCGCGTCGGACGCGCTGGTGGCCCAGACCGAACCCGAAGAAGTCGAAGATGCCTGGATCGACAGCCCGCTGTGTACAAGCTGCAACGACTGCCTCGACGTCAACCGACAGCTCTTTATCTACGACGGCAACAAGCAGGCCCTGATCGGTGATCCGACCGCTGGCACCTTCGAGGAGCTGGTCCGCGCCGCGGAAGGCTGCCCGGCGCGTTGTATCCACCCCGGATCGCCGCTCAACCAGGGCGAGCCCGGCTTGGACGATCTGGTCGCTCGCGCTGCTCGCTTCAACTGAGGGGGTCCACGGTGGAGACCTTCCTGATGGCCGCCGCGATCATGGCCGGGCTCGGGCTGTTCTTCGGCGTGGTTCTCGCGGTCGCCTACCGCTTCCTGCGGGTCTTCGAGGATCCTCGCCTGGACATCGTCGATGCCGCGCTGCCTGGCAGCAATTGTGGTGCCTGTGGTCAGCCCGGTTGCCGGGCCTTTGCCGAGTCGCTCCTGGCCGGTGACAGCCTTGCCAGCGGCTGTTCGGTCTCCAGCCCCGATGCCATCAACGAGATCGCGGACATGCTGGGGGCCGACGCGGGCCAGGCAGTCAAACGCGTGGCGCGGCTGCACTGTGCTGGCGGGCGCGCCCAGGCGGCGGCCTTTGCCGAGTACAAGGGCGTACACAGTTGCGCGAGCGCGGCTCTGGTGGGCTCGGGTGGCAAAGCCTGTTCCTGGGGCTGTATCGGCCTGGCGGACTGCGCCACGGCGTGCACCTTCGGTGCCATCACCATGAACGACAACGGCCTGCCGGTGGTCTCCCCCGACGCCTGCACAGCCTGCGCTGACTGCGTGGTGGCTTGTCCCCGCGATCTCTTCGAGGTGCTGCCCGCCGATCAGCATGTGCTGGTCCAGTGCAGCGTGCCCCTGTCGGGTGAGGACGCCACCGCGCTGTGCTCGGTGGCCTGCGATGCCTGCGGTCGTTGTGCCCAGGATGCGCCGGGGGACTTCATCGTCATGCAGGGCAACCTGCCCATCGTCGACTACGGTGCCGGTGGTCCGGCGTCTCCGATGGTGGTGCAGCGCTGCCCTACCGGTGCCATCGTGTGGGTTGCCGGAATTCAGTTGCAAGAGCAGGCCCCGCTGCGGGTCGAAGGAAGGTCTCGTGTCCCGGTGGGTTGACGCTGCACGCAAGTGGGTCGCGCGCTTCACGGGTGGCCCTGCCGCCGTCGACGGGCCCCAGGCTGGCCAGCCGGTGACGGCCGACGGCTTGTCCGCGGTCCTGGCTGCCGAGGCCCTGATGGGCACGGTGCCCCTGCAAGTCGGGCCGTCCCGCCAAGCCCTCGCCCACGCGGCAGGCCAGGCCCTGGGCGGGCTTCGAGCCAGTGCCCACGTGGACGGACCCGACCTGCTGGCGGCGCATGATCGGCTGGCTTGGGCATCGGGGCGCAGTCTGCCGCTGGTCGTGCAGAGCACGCTGGGGGCCGCGCAGGGCCACGCCAGCGCGACCGGCACGGGCCACGGGGGCTGGCACGCCGTCGCGGGTGCGGGCTGCTTTCAGCTCATCGCCCGCGACGTACAGGAAGCCGTGGACTTGACGGTCGTGGCTCGTGCTGTGGCCGAAGCGGCGCTGGTGCCGGGCCTGGTCGGCATGGATCGCGAGCAGACCGCCATGGCCATCCAGACGGTGCGCTTGCCGCCGCCCGCGCTGATCGACGCGGTGATCGGTCGGGCCGACGATGAGATCGCTTGTGTCACCGATGCCCAGCGGCAGCTCTTCGGCCAGCGGCGCCGCCGTGTGCCCGCCTGGTTCGACCTGGCCCGTCCCGCCCTGCTGGGTGGCACCCAGGGCACCGAGGCCTATGGGCTGGGTGCGGCCGCCCGCCGTCCGCTGATCATGGAGCCCCTCGACGACATCCTGGCCACCGCCATGGCGGAAGTCAGCGCGCGTACCGGGCGGCCCCTGGCACCCATCAGCTCGTTCATGCTCGACAAGGCCGATCTGGTCCTGGTGGCCCAGGGCTCCCTCGCCCAGATCCTGGTGGCCGTGGTGGACCACCTGCGCCGGACGGAAAAGCTGCGGGTCGGCGTCGTGGCGCTGACCACCCTGCGCCCCTTCCCCCTGGCGGCGCTGCGTCGCGCCTTGGCCGGCAAGCGCCACGTGGTGGTGCTGGAGCGCTGCGACACGCCCCTGGCGGCGGACGGTCCCCTGGCGGCCGAGCTGCGTGCGGCGCTGGCTTCTGGCGCCCGCCTGCAGTCCGTGGTCTGCGGGCTCGGTGGCCTGCCGATCCGTGCCGCGGATGTGGCGCTGTTGTGTCGCTCGGCTGCCCAGATCGAGCGTGATCGCCTGTACCTGGGCATGGACTTCGTGCCCGCCGTTTCGCGCTACCCGCGCCGTCAGGCGGCCCTCGATGCGCTGCGCCGCGACCACGCTGAGCTGGTCGGCCTGGGCTTGCGGGCCGGCACCGACAAGCCCCTGGATGTGCGCCCCAGCGGCTCTGTGACGGTCCAGATCGTGCGCCCGGCCGGTCTGCTGGGGCTGCCGGCCGCCTTGGCCCAGACCCTGCAGGCGGCGGGTGTGGTCCAAGTGCGGGCGCGCCCGGCCGATGAGTGGTTGGACAATGCCGTGCCTCGGATCGACCGGCTCAGCTTTGGGCCACTCGATCTGCTCGACTCAGGCGACGAACTTCCTGCCGAGCTCGCCGTGCTCTGCCCACCCTTTGCCGAGCCGGGCTCGCGCCCCTTGAACAACCTCAGCAGCGCTGGCGCCGTGCTGATCATGGCGCCGGGAGACGACCAGGAGGTCCTGGCCCTGCTGCCGGCCGGCTTGCGGGCTCGCCTCACCCAGATGGGCCTGCCGACCTGGGTTGTCGACCCCGGCGACGGCCTGGCGGACAGCCTGGT
>JAADHA010000466.1:0-7616 GCA_013152105.1 Oligoflexia bacterium
TGACCAGCACCGAGCGGGACCAGGACGAGGTCTTCACCTGGAGCTACCTGGTCGACGATGGGGGCAGCGACTCGGGGAGTGTGGACACGGGCGCTGACACATCAGGGGGCTTGGATGCTGGTTCCAGCCTGATAGACGCCGCGCCGCGTGGCGGCTGTGGCTGTGGGAGCGCGGGCGGAAGCGGCCTGACCCTGTGCTTGCTGGGCCTGGCTGCGGTGGTTCGGCGGCGGTCCGCCGGGCGCGCTGAGGGGGCGGCCTGGATCAAAGCCCACCAGACCGGGCCAAGCTGAGCGCGTCTTGTCGAAGGCGCTGCAGGCCATCCTCGTCGCTGTCGTAGAAGCCGCGGACGACGCCCTGGGCGTCGATCAGCAAGAAGCGCTCGCTGTGCGCGATCTTTGGGACGCCGCCGGTTTCGCCGGTCTTGTCGGCGACTTGTTGCAGGTCGGTGATGACCTGGTGGATGGCGTCAGGGTCGCCCGTCAGGAAGTGCCAGCGCGATGGATCGGCACCGTAGCGGTCGGCATACTCGGCCAGCACGGCGGGCTTGTCATAGGCTGGGTCGACCGTGATGGAGACCAGATCGATCGGCACGCCGCCAAAGGGACGGTCGGGCAGCGCGCGCTGGAGAGCGGCGGCCTTGCTGGTCAACAGCGGGCACTGGTCGGGGCAGCGCGTGAAGATGAAGTCGATCAGGACCACCTTGCCGCGCAGGTCCAGCGAGGTGAGGGTCGCGCCCTGCTGGTCGGTCAGGCTGAAGCCGGGCAGCGGATCGAAGCGGTCGAGGTTGGGTGGGGTGCGCCAGTACACGACTAGCGCCGGCAGGCCCAGGACCAGCAAGGCGGAGAGCGCCCACGCCAGGGGGTGACGAAACATGCGAGCGGGTGTCTGGGTCGTGGCGTCCTCTCCTATACCCAGTGGTCGATGACCAGGGCGCCGAACAGGCCGGTCATGTAGATCAGGGTGAGCAGAAAGTACTGGCGGGCCCACCGCGCGCCGGCCCGAAGACGCCAGCCTTCAAAGGCCTTGTACAGCAGCACGGCGCCCAGGGCTGAGCCAGCGACAGCGGTCGGCATCCCCGCGACCCCCAGTCGAACCAACAGCAGGGGTACGGGGAAGAGCCCCATGGTGTAGATCAACATCTGGCGCCGCGTCGACGGCAGGCCGTGCTCGGCCGAGTGGACCACCAGCCCGGCTTGGCTGTACTCCTGTTGGCGGTAGACGCTGATCGCCAGGGAGTGTGGCACCTGCCACAGGAACATCAGGCCGAAGAGGACCAGGGCAGGGGCATCCACCGAGCCGGTTGCCGCGACCCAGCCGATGACCGGGGGCAGCGCACCGGGCACGGCGCCGACCAGCACGGACAGGCTGCTGACCCGCTTCATCGGGGTGTAGACCAACACGTAGAGGACCAGCGCGATGGCGGCGATGAGCCCTGCGAGAGGGGTGGTCAACAGGGTCAGCAGGGCGACGCTGGTGGCGCTGAGGAAGACGCCGAAGCCCAGGGCGAGGCGGTGGTCCAGGCGCCTTCTTGGTAGGGGGCGGTCCGCGGTACGAGCCATGTCGCGATCGCTGTCCCGCTCCAGGTAGCAGTTGAGGGTATTGGCGCCGCCGACCACCATGGTCGTGCCGATGATCGCAGCCAGCGTCCTGGTGATAGGTACATCGACGGGGGCCAGCGCCAGGCCACCTCCGGCCGTGAACAGCACCAAGGACGACAGACGGGGCTTGGTCAGAGACAGCAGGTCCCGCCAGAAACCTGGCTTGTCGTCGACCCTGGTCGGGTCCAGGATCGCGGCTTGGGTCGTGGTGCTGGTGCGGCTGGCCATTGTTCCCCTGAATCTGGTACCTTTCACGCCATGCGCCTTTGCTGTCAAGCAGGGTGCGCTTGGCGCAGACGCCCTGCATCGGTCCTGGACGGGAAGTTTGCAGGCTGCTTGCATGGGTCAGAAGACCGATGTTAGCACCTCCCGGCGAGGAGCGTTACCGGCCGGCCAATCTAGCACTGGAGTGGAGCTTTGAGCACCCCAAGTGACATCGACGAACAGCCTCATGCAGCGGAACTCCCGTGTGAACCTGATGATATTCCTGTTCGCTTCCTGGCCCTGGTCGTGGGCGGGGTGACGATCTTCATCGTGGCCCTGATCGCGATCGCCGTCTGGGCATTCGACACCACCAGCGCCGCTGAGATGAAGGCCAAGGGCTACGATGTCGAGCAGACGGCGCCAGGCCAGCCAGCACCCACACAGGCCCCTCCTCCGGCAGGCGCGCACAAGTGACCCGGTTCCGATCCGCCGTGGCGTGGTCGTTTGGCGTCCTGTTGCTAGGCGTCCTGTTTCTGGCTTGCCTGGGTGGCGGTGTGGCTCGTGCCGAGCGGACGGTGCCCGCCAAGCTGGAGGGGATCACCATCACCGAGCACCTGGGTGCGGCGGTGAACCCCAACCTTGTCCTGACGGACGAGTCGGGCCAGAAGGTCCGCCTGGGGCAGTTCTTCGGCGATGGAAAGCCCGTCCTGCTGACCATGAACTACTACAATTGCGCGATGCTGTGCACCATTCAGCTCAATGGCCTGGTGGCGGGCTTGAAGAACCTGAACTGGACCCCGGGTGACCAGTTCCGGATCCTCACAGTCAGCATCGACCCGGATGATACGCCGGAGCTCGCCGCTTCCAAGCGCAAGTCCTACCTGGACAGCTACGGGCGAGGGGACGACGTCGACTGGCACTTCCTGGTTGGCGAAGAAGACCAGGTGCGTGCCCTGGCCGACAGCGTCGGCTTCGCCTACCGCTACGACCCAGAACAGGACCAGTACGCGCACGCCGCGGCCATCATGCTGTTGGCGCCGGACGCGACGGTGGCCCGCTATCTCTACGGGATCGAATACTCGGCCCGTGACCTGAAGTTCGGTCTGATGGAGGCGGCCGCTGGCCGTGTCGGAAGCCCGGCAGAGCGCCTGATCCTGTCGTGCTTTCACTACGACGAGACCATCGGCGAGTACACCCCCTTTGCCTTCGGCATCATGCGCCTGGGTGGTGCGGTGAGCATCATCGTCATCGTCATCCTGGGCATTGTCATGTGGCGCCAGGAGCTGTCCCACAAGGACGGCGATCCTGGCGCCGACACCACGGAGATCCCGTCGTGACCGCTGCCGCGATCTTGCCTCTCCTTGCCAGCATCCCTGCCCACGCTTCAGATGCCTTCCCGTTGACGCCCCGCTGGTGGCTGCCCGAGAGTGCGTCGACCTTCAGTGACGATGTCGACACGACCTTTGCGTTCATCTACTGGGTGGATGTCGCCTTCTTCCTGATGATCGTCGCCGCGATACTCTACTTCGCGTTCGCCTATCGACGTCGCAAGGAAGGGCAGCGGACCAGCCCGGTGAGGGGCAATCACGCGCTGGAATTCGCCTGGAGCTTCATCCCGTCCTTGTTTCTGATCGCCTTCTTCGTGATGGGCTTTCGCACCTACATGGACATGCAGATCCCTCCGGCGGACTCCATGGACATCCGGGTGACGGGGCAGAAGTGGAATTGGAGTTTCGAGTACCCCAAACAGGGCATCACCTTGTCCAGCGCGGACGGCCTGGTGGTGCCCGCCAACACGCCGGTGCGCCTGACCATCACATCGGTGGACGTGCTGCACAGCTTCTTCATCCCGGCCTTTCGGACGAAGAAGGACGCAGTGCCCAACCGCTACACCTCGGAGTGGTTCGAGGCCAAGCATCCCGGCGACTACCACATCTTCTGTGCCGAGTATTGTGGGGATGATCACAGCCGCATGACCAGCACGGTGCATGTCCTGGAACCGGCCGCCTTCACAGCGTGGGTGGCGGACCACAAGGCCGCGTCGGCCAGCATGTCACCGGCCGAGCGGGGCCAGAACCTGTTCAAGACGCAGGGCTGCGCGGCCTGCCACTCGGTGGACGGAACTCGACTGGTCGGTCCTTCGCTCAAGGGCAAGTACGGCGTCGAAGAACAGCTCACTGATGGCACCACCGTGACGGTGGACGACAACTATATTCGTGAGTCCCTGGAGTCCCCCGGAGCAAAGATCGTGGCTGGCTTCGCGCCCCAGATGCCGCCCTACCAGGGCCGCCTGAAGGACGACGAGATCAGCGCGCTCATCGACTTCATCAAGTCCCTCAACGAGGAAGAGTAGATGCCCACATCAGCGGGTTCCACAGCGGATTCCACAGTGCCGGGCGATGGCGCCTCGGGCCACGACGACGCCCACCCGTCCTACCTGAGTGCATCCAAGGGCGTGGCGAGCTGGCTGTTCACCGTCGACCACAAGCGCATCGGGGTGATGTACCTGGTGTGCGTGCTCAGCTTCTTCCTGGTCGGTGGGCTGTTGGCCTTGGCGTTTCGGCTGGAGTTGAGCACGGCGGCGCCCGACCTGTTCACCGCCAGCACCTACAACCGCCTGTTTACGCTGCACGGCGCGATCATGGTCTTCCTGGTCCTGGTGCCCAGCATCCCGGCCACGCTCGGAAACTTCGTGCTTCCGCTGATGTTGGGGGCCAAAGACGTGGCCTTTCCGCGGCTGAACCTGCTGAGCTTCCACATCTACGTGCTCGGTGCGCTCTTCCTGATCTACACGTTGGTCTCGGGTGGGGTCGAGACGGGCTGGACCTTCTACGCCCCCTACAGCTCGACGACGGACAGCTCGGTCGTGTCGGCGCTGCTCGGCGCCTTCATCCTGGGCTTCAGCTCGATCCTGACCGGGCTGAATTTCATCGTCACCATCCACAAGATGCGGGCCCCCGGATTGACCTGGCGCAAGCTGCCGCTGTTCGTCTGGGCTGCCTACGCCACCAGCATGATCCAGGTCCTGGCGACACCGGTCATCGCGATCACCCTGTTCCTGCTGGTGTTTGAGCGCACGATGGGGATTGGCATCTTCGACCCGGCCCTGGGTGGTGACCCGGTGCTCTTTCAGCACTTCTTCTGGTTCTACAGCCACCCGGTCGTCTACGTCATGATCCTGCCGGCCTTTGGCGTCATGTCCGAGACCATCACCATCAACAGCCGCAAGCACATCTTCGGCTACAACGCGATCGCCGCCAGCTCTATCGCCATCGCGGGCCTTGGCTTCATGGTGTGGGGCCACCACATGTTCGTGTCGGGGCAGTCGGAGCTGGCCGGCACCATCTTCAGCTTGATCACCTTTGCCGTCGCGGTGCCGACGGCCATCAAGGTCTTCAGTTGGGTGGCCACCATGTACAAGGGCAGCATTCAGCTCAACACGGTGATGCTGTACTCGCTGTCCTTCCTGTTCATCTTCAGCATCGGCGGTCTCACCGGCCTGTTCCTGGGCACGCTGGCGATCGACGTGCATATGCACGACACCTACTTTGTGGTGGCGCACTTCCACTACGTCATGATGGGTGGCACCCTCATCGGCTTCATCACGGGCCTGCACCACTGGTGGCCGAAGATGACGGGTCGAATGTTCCCGGAGCTCCCGGGAAAGATTGGGTGTGCGTTGGTTTTCTTGGGCTTCAACCTGACCTTCTTTCCGCAATTCGTCGCGGGGGCGCGGGGCATGCCGCGGCGCTACCACGAGTACGCGCCAGAATTCCAGATCTGGCAGTTCTGGTCGACCGTGGGCTCCTTCGTCCTGGCGGCGGGCTTGTTCTTGATCGCGGGCTACCTGCTGTGGTCCCTGAAGAGGGGTGCGCGGGCGCCAAGGAACCCCTGGCACGGCATGAGCTTGGAGTGGCAGACCGAGTCTCCTCCCATCGAGCACAACTTTGACCATCAGGTCATCTGCACGCACGGTCCCTACGACTTCGAAGAGATCGACTACTCGAAGGCCTGAAAAATGAACCTACAGACCGAGTCCGAGGTGGCCGCTGTGCCTGAAGGCGGGGTGCCTGATGGCGGGGTGCCTGATCCCGGCGAGGACCACACCCATCTGGCGATGCATTTCCATGACCTGGATCAGCAGAAGTCTGCGGCCAAGCTTGGAATGTGGATCTTCCTGGCACAAGAACTCCTGTTTTTTTCAGGGCTCTTCATGGCCTACTTTGCCTTCCGCTTCCTGTACCCGGACACGTGGCTGGCGGCGCACGAACTGTTGGACAAGCGCATGGGGACGCTCAACACCGTGGTGCTGCTGACCAGCAGTCTGACCATGGCGCTGGCGGTCCGAGCTTGCCAGCTCAACGACCTCAAGAGCTGTGTGCGCTACCTGTGGCTCACGATCGCCTGCGCCTGCGGCTTTTTGGTGGTCAAGTACTTCGAGTACGCCCACAAGTTTCAACTTGGCGAGCTGCCGGGCCATCACTACCGCTTTGAAGGCATCACGGGTGGGGCGCCAGAGCTCTTCTTCAGCCTGTACTTCATGATGACTGGCGTCCACGGGCTGCACGTCCTGATCGGCATCGGCATCATGGTGTGGATGATCTTCGGTCCGATTCGCCGTGGCAGGGTCAGCTCGCAGCAGTACTCGTTGGTCGAGAATGTAGGGCTCTACTGGCATCTTGTCGATTTGATCTGGATCTTCCTCTTCCCGCTGCTCTACCTGGTGCGTTGAACCACCTCCTCGCGCAAAGCGTCACCGCCTCCAAGCATCCACACGCCCTTCCCTGAGTTGCCCGTGTCCAGCCAAGCCGCCCACGTCGAGCCGATCGGGATCTATCTCACGGTCTTCGGGATGCTGATCGTCCTGACCATGCTGACCTTTGCGGTCAGCTACGCCGAACTTCCAGGGAACTGGAGCCTGGTCGCTGCGATGACCGTGGCGACGATCAAGGCCATGCTGGTGGGTGCCTGGTTCATGCACCTCAAGCACGACACGCGCTTCAACCTGATGGTCTTTCTGTCCGCCTTCTGGTTCATGGCGGTGTTCTTTGGCTTTACCATGACGGACCTGACCACCCGCGGCGCGCTCTTCGAAATCCGCGACAACCACGCCCTACAGGCCGAGAAGGGCGAAAAGTATGCGACGCCGGCGGTTCTGAACGAGGGCGCACACGGTGCAGAGCCTGGGGCCGGCGAGGGTGGCCACTGAGCGGGACCACTGAGCGGGACCACTGAGCGGGACCACTGAGCGGGACCACTGAGCGGGGAGGATGCTACATATAGCCGCTGAGGAGGTCAACACAGATGCAGCTACAATTTCTCAGTCTGGGTGTACCGATGAGAGTGGTCCAGGCGGCAGCCCTGATGTTGGTCTTGGGTGGCTGCTCGGACCGAAGCGGTGACACCGGGACCGCGACCGGCCCGTGGTCGTCCGGCAACGTCCGATCTGCCTCTGATGCCGCACAGGCGACCTGGACTGGCAGCGGTCCCCACTTTCGGTCCGGCGTGGCCGTTGCGACAGGGTTCGTGGACGGCACAGGCAGCGCCAGTGTCATCATCGGTGCACCTTCGGATGGAAGCTATGAGGGGGATGGCCCCATCCAGGGCTTCGCCTACCTGGTCTCCGCGAGCGCGGATGGCGCGGGCAGCGTGGTGGACGCCACGGCCACGGTGGCGGTCGGGGATGCGGGGATTGACGGCTTCGGGGGGGCGCTGGCCACCGGTGATGTCAACGGCGATGGCATCGACGACCTCGTGGGGGGTGCAGAGTACAGCGCTGCGGACGGATCGGCCTATCTCCTTCTCGGCCCTGTC
>JAADHA010000466.1:7635-22762 GCA_013152105.1 Oligoflexia bacterium
CCATCGTGGAAGGCGAAGAAGGCGCGCGACTGGGGGCCGGGGTGGCCATCGGTGATCTTGATGGCGACGGGTCGATCGACATCGGGATCGGCAGCACCCGGATCTCCCAGCCTTCCACGCCAGGAGAGATCGCGATCTACGACGGAACTATCTCCGGTCAGATCGATGACCGGTCCGCGACGACGACCTACACCGGCCCCCAAGGCCGCGACGCGGTCGGCTACCTGTTCGCCGATGCTGGAGATACCAATGGCGACGGGATCACCGACTTCACCGCGGGAGCCTTCGGCTACGGGGACGAGGATGGGGGCGCGGCATTCGTGGTGTACGGACCGCGCGCGGGCGCCGTCTCTCTGGCGGACGCCGACGTGGTCGTCACCGGCGATGGCGCAGGAGGGCTGGGATTTGGCCTCGCGGCCCTGGGCGATGTCGACGGCGACGGCCTGGCGGATGTGGGTCTCGGCGCTTACGAATACGGAGGTGCCGGGGACTGGACCGGTCGCGCCTACGTGCTGCCCGGTGGCAGGACGGGGTCCCTGCAGGCCGATGATCTCGACGTACAGGCCAGCGGCGAGAACCAGTTCGACATGTTCGGGTCGGCGCTCGCGGGAGGGGACGTGGATGGAGATGGTCAGGACGATCTCCTCGTGTCGGCCCCTGCAAACCCGAACTTCTCCTACGCTCCCGGCCAAGTCTATGTCTTCCTCGGACCCCTCTCGGGGCCCCTGGACGCCGCCGCGGATGCGCACTGGGTGATTCAGGGCGAGGGCTCCGGGCAAGGCTTTGGCAAGGGCCTGAGCGTGGCGGATCTCGATGGAGACGGGCAGCAGGAGTTGATCGTCGGTGCGCCGGACAGCCCGGATGGGGGGCTGGGGAGCGGCAAGACCTACCTGCTCTCGACCTTGTTGCTCGAGCCTTAGGCGGTCGCTGCGCGCCCGCAGTGCACAGGCCGCAAGACCTGCTTATGTTCGTGGGGACCTTCTGGGCGCGCACCAGGTGCACTTGCTGCCGTGGCGCGGGGCTCGGAGATCTGCTGTGGGCCACACACCGTCTGGCTCACTCCTCCCCTCCCAATCTGGAGCCCCGCATGAACGCACCGCTTCGCGTCGCTGTCACTGGTGCCGCCGGCAATATCGGCTACGCCCTACTCTTTCGGATCGCCTCGGGCGACTGCTTTGGCAAGGACCAGCCGATCATCCTCCAACTCCTGGAGATCACCCCGGCGATGAAGGCGCTCGAGGGTGTCGTGATGGAGCTGTCCGATGCGGCTTTTCCGCTGCTGCACGGCATCGAGACCAGTGATGACCCGAACGCAGCCTTCGACGGCGTGAACCAGGCTTTCCTGGTGGGCAGTCGGCCCCGGGGCGCGGGGATGCTGCGCAGCGACCTGGTCAAGGTCAACGGTCCCATCTTCGTGGGCCAGGGCAAGGCGATCAACGCCAAGGCGGCGGACGATGTCCGCGTGGTCGTGGTGGGCAATCCCTGCAACACCAACGCCCTCATCGCGATGAACAACGCGCCGGACGTGCCCCGCGAGCAGTTCAGCGCGATGACTCGCCTCGACGAGAACCGTGCCAAGAGCCAACTCGCTGCTCGGGCGGGCGTGACCGCTGGAGAGATCACCAATATGGGAATCTGGGGCAACCACGGTCCGACCATGTTCCCGGACTTTGGACACGCGCGTATCGGCGGGGCTCCGGTGACCGACCAGATCGACAGCGAGTGGCTGCACGGCGACTTCATCAAGACCGTGGCCACCCGAGGTGGCGCGATCATCCGGGCTCGTGGCGCCAGCAGTGCGGCCAGCGCGGCGGCCGCGGCCATCAACCACATGACGACCTGGCGGCAGGGCACGCAGCCTGGTGACTGGACCAGCATGTCGGTGGTGTCCAAGGGCGAGTACGGCGTGCCCCAGGGGCTCATCTTCTCCTTCCCCGTCACGACCGCGGGTGGCGACTGGCAGATCGTCCAGGGGCTGGAGCTCGATGACTTCGCGCGGGCCCGGGTCGAAGCCAACTTTGTGGAGCTGGCAGAAGAGCGCTCTGCGGTGGCCGACCTGCTCTGAGTTGGCGCTGCCGCGATCTCGGTAGCGGGACATTCTTGCCCCGCTACCGGGTGCTGTGGTCGGCTGGCGCCGGGATCTGGCTGTCCCGCGGTCAGGGCGAGGTGCGCGAAGCGGTCGGGTCATCGCCACTATTGGCTTGCCGCGTGGGCCTCTTTGCGGCATGATTCTTGCTCTACCTTCGTTCCCATCCCTGCCCCGAGGCATCTCCATGTCCCGTCTCAGCTTGCGCCACCTCGCCCTGGTGGCCCTGCCGCTGCTCACAGTCGCCTGTAGTGAGCAAGGCTTCGTGGCCACCGATCCCAAGAACTCCGGGGCCCTGCCGGCCATCCTGGTGACGCCGGGACAGCTCGACTTCGGGACGGTGGGGCAGTCGGACGATGCGGTGGTCCAGACCTTTACCATCGAGAGCGTCGGGGACGCGGACCTGACGGTCTCGGGCATCGAATTGCTGGGCGATTCGCTCAGCTTCACGATCCTGACCGATGAGACTGGTGTCGTGCTGCCACCAGGGACCAGCCAGGACATCGACGTCTCTTTCGTGCCAGCCGGCGCCTACGACCAGGCCGCGCAGGCCCTGGTCAACAGCGATGACGCCCTCAATCCCCAGGCTCTGGTCGAACTCCTGGGGGCCGGAGCGGTGCCCGAGTTGTCAATCGAGCCGGATCCGATCAGCTTTGGCACCGGCTTTGTCGGCTGTCTATCTGAGACGGATGTCTACCTGTCGAACGTCGTGGCCGACACGCTGGTGATCGACTCGATCGGCTACGACGGCGACGAATATGGGGTCTTCACCGAGACCTCGTCGCCCTCCTTGCCGCTCTCCCTGGAACCTGGCGAGTCTGGACAGGTCTTGCTGTCCTTCCTGCCCCAGGATGCCGTGAACTACAGCGGCGTGCTGGTGGTCCACAGCAACGACCCGACCGAGGAACGCCAGGCCGACATCCAGGGCCTCGGTGAAACCGGAGGAGACTTCACGGATAGCTGGGAACTCCCGTCGGACCCCTCCTCGGACATCATGTTCCTGGTGGACCAGAGCTGCTCCATGGATGACAACCAGTCGCTGCTGGCGACCAATTTCTCGACCTTTATCACCTCTTTGAGCACCTACACCTCGGACTGGCACATCACGGTCGTCAACGACGACGATGGCTGCAACAACAGCGGTGTTCTCACCCCGTTCTCCAGTGGCTATGAGAGCACCTTCAGCTCGGCGGTTCGCAGCGGCGGCTTCCTGTACACCGAAGCCCTGCTGACAATCGCGGCCAAGGCCGTTGACCAGACCGATAGCGGCGAGTGCAACACCGGCTTCATGCGCGACGATGCCATGCTCCACATCATCATGGTCAGCGACGAACCGGAACAATCCTGGGATAGCTGGTCGACCTATGTCGACCGGATCATCGCCAAGAAGGGCTCCGCGGCCAACGTGCGTATGTCGGCGATTGCCGGCCCCGAGACCGGTGGCGGAAGCTGTGCCGAGCCAGGGACGGGATACCTCGAAGCGGTAGAAGCGACGGGCGGGGTCTACCTGAACATTTGCAGCGACTGGGCCAGCTCCAGCAACCTGGCCGATCTGGCCGAGGCCAGTGTCTTCCAGGACACCTACGAGCTGTCGCGCACCCCCTACGTGGACACCGTCTCGGTCGAGGTGAACAGCAGCTACCGCACGACCGGATGGAGCTACGACACGACGCAGAACGCCGTGGTCTTCACGAAGATGATCCCGACCGAAGGCGACACGGTCGACATCCACTACTCGGGCAACGCGACCTGTGACTGAGTCGGGCTGACGGTCTTCCAAGCCCGTCAAGAATGCCGTCACCCGCGCCGTGTTCGTTGATGACGATGTGTTCGGCCGGGGGGCGCTCACTTTATGTGCCGGACTGACAACGTAGTAATCGGCCGGCATTTAGTGATTTGGCAACGGTCAATTTCGGGCCGAAATCGGTACAGTCTGGCCCCGGCGACCTCCCGAAGGGTCGATCGAGCATCCGAACGCGGGCGGTCCTCGTGCCTGTGCATTCCGATCAAGCCATGCCGTACAAGCCACCATCGCGGGATCAGATACTTCGAGACCTTGGCACGACGTGCCGCCTAGGACCTGGCGGTTTCGCGTGCAGGACGTCCTCGATGCGATCGCGCAGATCGACGACTACACAGCCGGAATGGACACCAGGCTCGGCTCATAGGCCGCGGGTACCGGAACCTCGCACAGGTCGAGGATCGTGGCCCCGATGCTGGCCAGACCGCCCAGGGTTTCGCCGGGTGACGTGGCCTTGAGCCGCCAGGTGTCGCTGAAGTCGGCCATCACGACCGGGACCGGGTTGAGAGAGTGGCTGGTCGACGGCAAACGGGCACCGTCTGGACCCGCCAGGTAGCCGTGATGGTCCTTGGTGGGGCGGAACATCTCGTCCGCGTTGCCGTGGTCCGCTGTGACCAACAGCACCCCGCCCGCGTCTTGTACGGCCAGCGCCAGGCGGCCGACGCAGTGGTCGACGACCTCCATGGCGCGGATGGTCGGGGCGAGCCGTCCGGTGTGGCCGACCATGTCCCCGTTCGCCAGGTTGATGCGAACGTGGTCGTAGCGACCCGAGCGGATTGCCTGGGCGGCGACGGTGGTCACCTGTTCGGCTGACATGGCGGGAGCCTGATCGAAGGGCACCTTGAGCGAGGGCTCTTCGAAGCGATCTTCGCCAGGAGGTGGCGCGCTGTTGTTGCCGTTGAAGAAGTAGGTGACGTGGCCGAATTTCTGGGTCTCGCTGATGGCAAAGCTGTGCTTTCCGGCAGCAGCGAGCTGGTCGGACACGGTGTCGCTGATCGCGGGAGGGCGGACCAGGTAGGCCGGCGGAATGTGCAGATCGCCGTCGTACTCCATCATGCCGACGTAGGTCAGGGCGGGAGCTGCCCGTCCATCTGGACCAGTCCGGTCGATGTCAGTCAGGCCTGGATCGGTGAAGGCCCGGCTGATCTCGATGGCTCGGTCTCCGCGGAAGTTGAAGAAGACAACGGCGTCGCCGTCTTGCATCCCGTCGTAGTCGCCGACCACGAAGGGCGGAAGGTACTGGTCGTTGACGCTTGGGTCCTCGGCATAGAGGGTCTGAATGGCGAGCGTGGCGCTGTCGAAGCGGCGTCCCTGGCCGTGTACATGGCAGTCCCAGCCGCGCTTGACCATGGCCCAGTCCGCTTCGTAGCGATCCATGGTGATGCACATTCGTCCCCCGCCGGTGGCGATGGCGTAGTCGCCGGGGAGGGCCGCCAACTCGCGCTGAATTGGTGCAAACCAGGTCAAGGCGCTGCGCTGGGCCACATCTCGGCCATCGGTCAGGCCGTGGACCCGCAGGCGCGCCACGCCGGCCCGCGCTGCTTCTGCGATCAGCGCGCGCAGGTGATCGACATGGCTGTGTACATTGCCGTCGGACAGCAGACCCAGCAGGTGGAGAGTGCCGCCATCGCGAGTCCGCTCCATCACCGCTCTCCACGCGTCGCTCTGCCAGATCTGGCCGCTGCTGATCGCCTGTCCAACCAGCTTGGCTCCTTGGTCGAAGACCCGTCCCGCGCCCATGGCATTGTGCCCGACCTCGCTGTTGCCCATGTCCGCGTTGCTGGGCATACCCACTGCCTTTCCGTGTGCCTGGAGCAGTCCCCAGGGCCGGGTCGCCAACAGCCCGTCAAGGACCGGTGTGTCGGCCAGGTAGACGGCGTCACCGTCATCGCGCCGGCCCCAGCCGACACCGTCGAGAATTAGCAGGACAACGGGACGAGGGGGCATCGTGGCGCCGGGGCTTGAGGATGGCATCGGTCAGCTTGGGGGCTATCCCGCGCATCGCGCACCCTCAGAGATATGCTGCGGGCCTGACGCCTGGGCCCGGTTCCCTGGCACTCTGGCTGGAGGACGAGGAATGGCCGCTCGGATTGTCGTCATCGGTGGGGGGGCCACGGGTTCCCTGGTGGCCTTGGAGCTGCAGCGAGCCGGATCACAGGTGGTGCTGGTCGAGGCGCGCCACATTGGTGCCGGTTCCTCGTCGCGGACCGCGGCCGGGATCCGCCAGCAGTTCTCGACCCCCGAGACCGTGCTGGGGATGCGCTACGCGGTGGACTA
Source organism: Oligoflexia bacterium (assembly GCA_013152105.1). Taxonomy (GTDB): domain Bacteria; phylum Myxococcota_A; class UBA796; order UBA796; family UBA2385; genus UBA2385. Next base: position 13,800 of record JAADHA010000466.1, read on the forward strand.
CTACAAGCACTTCGCGGACCGGGTCGGGGGTGACCGCTGTCCCATCGTGCAGAACGGCTACCTCTTTCTTCAAGAGGGCGAGACCCAGCGAGTGCTGGCGGCCGAGCGGGTTGCCATGCAGCGCGACACGGGCCTGGATGACGTGGTTCAGTTGACTCCCTCGCAGACCGCGCGACGCTTTTCCTGGGTCGACCCAGACCGCATCAGCAGCGCGACCTATTGCCCCAGCGATGGCTTCCTGCACCCCGATGTCATCTACAACGACGCGGTCAACGCGGTCCGCGCGCGGGGTGGGGCCGTCCTGCAAGGGCGACCGATCACGGCGGGCCGTACACAGGGTGGCTCGCTGGATGCCGTCCGGGTCGGCTCAGACTGGATCGAGGGCGATGTCTTCGTGGACTGCACCAACGCCTGGTCCCCGCGGCTGGCGCGGGCCCTGGATGCCTTCCCTTTGCCGGTGGCGCCCACCAAGCGCTACTTGTGGTTTATCGAGCAAGGCGGATCCCTGGACCGCGATGCCCTGGCCGCGATGCCCTTGGTCGTCACGCCCCAGGGGACCTACTGTCGGCCCGATGGTCGCAGCTCCTTGATGGTCGGCTTTGCGCACGCAGCACCCGCCGAACCAGACTTCAGCTATGACGACCAGGACCGGATCGAGCCAGCCTTCTACCACCGCGCTGGCGGTACCGCGCAGGCCGTCGCATCCTGGCTTGCCCTGGCGGACTACCTGCCGCCAATTGGCGAGTTTGCGGGTCTGACCGCGACGACGGCCGGCTACTACGGCGTGACCCCGGACAGCAATCCTTTCCTGGGCTTCGATCCGGTCCTGCACAACCTGGTGCGCGCGGTCGGCTTCTCGGGCCACGGCCTCATGTTTGGTCCCTTCACCGCCGCGGTCGTGTGCGCTCTGGTGGACGCGGGGCACGACCTGGACTCGGTGGAGATCCTGGGACGGTCGGCTTCGCTGGCCCCATTTTCACTCGGCCGTCCGCTGTCCAGCGGTGAGCATATGGTGATCTGAGGCAGCGCTGGAGGGGCTGATCCAGTGAACAGCAGGTGATGCCCAGACCGCCGCGCGGTGAGCGGTGGCCGCTGTGTTAGATGCGCACGCCTAGCCCTCGCCATGGAGTTGCGCATGACCAGCGCCGAAGTCCTTCCGACTGGCACGACCGATCCCTCGCCAGTCTCCCCGCCCGTGCCTACGGCGGATGAACTCCGCCTGGCCTACCGGGTGGCTGCCCGGTCACGATGCACCGAAGAACACATCGTGCGCCTGGTCAGTCGGGGCGAGGTGAAGTTCGCGATCTGGGGTCCCGGCGAAGAGATCCACGGCACGGCCACGGCCTTGGCCCTCAGCCATCTCACGGACCCGTCTCGCTTCGGGATCGCGCCGCACTATCGCTCGGGCAGTCTCTGCTCGATGTGGTGCCAGCTCAACAAGCGCAAGAACTTTACCCTGGATGTCTTGCGTCAGCAGTTCAGCAAGGACACGGACGAGATGAGCCGCGGTCGGCAGATGGTCTACCACCTCGACATGCGCGATATGGGGATCCTGCCGGTTCAGAGCCCGGTGGGGATGCAGCTTGGCAAGGCCGCCGGCTACGCCAAGGGCTTTCTGGTCAAGGGGGTCAAGGACGCGTTCACGATTGGCATTGTCGGGGATGGAACGACGGCCGAAGGGGACATGCACGACGCCATGAACGCCTTGTCGGTCTGGTCGCTGCCGACGATCGTGATGGTGACCGACAACAACATCGCGATCAGCACCAGGCCCGAAGACGGGCGTGGGATCAAGGACTTCAAGTCCTACGCCGCGGGCTTCGGGGTCCGGCACTTTACCTGCGATGGCACCGACTTCTGGGACGTCTTCTCGGTGACCTATGCCTGTGCCCGGTACGTGCGCGACCACCAGGCTCCCGCCCTCCTCCACGTTCGCAATCTACCGCGCTTCAACGGCCACAGCTCGGCCGCGGATGTCACCTTTGACCTGAATCAACCAGACCCGCTGATCGCCTTCGGGCGCGCCCTGGTAGAGCGCGGCGTGTTGAAGGCCGACCAGGTCGTGGAGCGCGTCACAGGCGAGGGTCGGGACTTCTTCGTGCATCACCGCCTCGGCAGCATCATGGCCGAAGAGAATGACCGGGTCGCGACGTTGATCGAGCAGGTGCGCCGCCGGTCGAGTCGATCTTCGAGCACATCTACCCACCCTTTCCCCAGGTCGCCGAGCACCCGGGGCAGGGGACGACGAACATCACCTACGGGGGGGCGGTTCGCGCCGCGATCGACCACATCATCACGCGCCACAACGGGGTCCTGTGGGGCCAGGATGTCGGCCGGCTGGGCGGGGTGATGCAGGCAACCGCGGGGCTCCAGGCGCGGCACCCCGACCGCATCATCGACGCCCCCCTCAACGAACCCCTCATCATCGGCACGGCCTGCGGCGCGGGCCTGCACGATGACCTGGTCGTGATGCCCGAGGTGCAGTTCAGCGACTACTCGCTCAACTCCTTCCACTGGCTGGTGCACATGGGGAACACCTACTGGGCCAGCAACGGACGGACCCGCTTCGCGACCATCCTGCGCACGCCCGTCGACCCCTTTGGCGGCGGCGCCATCTACCACTCGATGTCCATCGACGGCTACACCACGCCGATCCCGGGGCTGGTCATCATCATGCCCTCGACCAGCTTCGATGTGTATGGCCTGCTGATGACGGCGGCGGACTATCGGGCTTCGGTGGTGTGCCTGGAACCCAAGTGGATGTATCGCCAAAGCCTGGGCCCCGCTTTCCCGGGTGAGCCCACCGACGCGGCCGCGATCGCGGAGCTGCGCAAGTCCATCATGCGCGGCGACATTCCGGACATCGATCCCGATCTGCGGGTCCCCTTCAGCAAGGCGGCGATTCGTCGGTCCGGCAACGATGTCACCGTGGTGGCCTGGGGCCGCGCGGTGTGGACGGCGATGGCCGCGGCGGACCAGCTCGCCGGTGACGGCATCGACACCGAAGTGATCGATCTGCGCACCCTGGTGCCCCCCGACTTCGACACGGTCTTCGCCAGCGTGCAGCGCACCGGGCGCCTGGTGGTCGCCGCCGAAGATCGCAGCTTTGCCGGCTTCGTGCGGTCGATCCAGGGCGCGGTGGTCGAGCGCTTCCCGGGCCTTCCGACCCGGGCTGTGGGGCAGAAGAATGTACCGGGGATCGCCCAATCCCTGGTGCTCGAGGACGCCACCATCCTCACCGCCGCGGACGTGGTCCATGGTGCTCGGCAGGTGTTGCAGAGCCAAGCCGGCGGTGCGGCCTCGGCGGGCTGGAGCTGGGTGCCGCCGCGCTACTTCCTGGGCTGAGCGGGCGCGGTCGCCCTACGCTCAGCTCAGCAGGGATCTGAAGACGGGCAGTTTCGACCGGCGGTCTCGGCGGGTTCAGACCAGTTGTCGTCCTCGTCGAGGACCCGCACCGCGATGGTGTAGCTGCTGGCCTTGGCACACACAACCTGGTCCAGGGATTGGCGGAAGGACCCACCGCAGACGCCCGGATCGGGACAGGTCAGGTCATATTCGGCGACGACCGTCCCACCCTGGCTCACGGTCATCCCGTTGAAGTAGGCCTGTGCGGTGTCGTCCCCCTGGGGGTCGGTGTAGGTCAGGTCGACCTGCCAGATGTAGTCGACCTGGCCCGTCTTGTGGGCGTAGCACCAGGCATCCACACTGGTCACAACCGGCGCTTCGGGGTCCGCCGTGGTGCTCGCCCCCGCGTCGGTGGACCCTGTGGTGTTGGTGCCGGTGTTGCCGGTGTCGCCGGTGTTGCCGCTAGTACCGCCATCCCCGCCGTCGGAGCTTGACGTGCCGGTGGCACCGGAGTCGTCCGCGAGCTGCTTTCCGCCGCAGCCGACCATGAGAGCGAGGGCGAGGGGGAGGGCGAGGGCGCTTGAGAGCAGGGTGGGGTTCATGTCAAGCACCAGGGCGAAGTGGGGAGTGGCGAGTCTTCGAGGCGCAAGAGTCTACTGCACTCTGGCTGGCGCGCGGGCGCCAGGTTGAAGCCGTGCTCGTGCAAAGTTGAAATTTGCTCGATAGTGTCATAGTGCGGCGCGGACCCGTGCCTGCCCTGGCACACCGCTCTCCCCCTCGCGTGCGACCCGCAGACTCCCCGCTGCGCTCCTCGGTCGCCCCTCTCGATCCTCCCGCTCTCCCCCTCCCGCCCATGCCTGTCGACCTCAACGAGCTGCGGACCCGCCCCATCGCCGAGTTGGTGGACGCTGCACGCGGCTATGGCATCGACAACGCTTCGGGATTGCGCCGACAGGATCTGGTCTTTGAGGTTGCTCGGCGACAGGCGGGCTCGGGTGCATCAGGCGAGGGTGTCCTGGAGATCCTGACGGATGGCTTCGGCTTTCTGCGATGGCCCGACAGCAGCTTTCAGCCGGGTCCCGATGACGTCTACGTCTCGCCCTCTCAGATCCGACGCTTCAACTTGCGCACCGGTGACACGGTTCGCGGTCGGGTGCGCGCGCCCAAGGACGGCGAGCGCTACTTCGCCTTGTTCAAGATCGAGGCGGTCAATGACCGCTCCCCCGAAGTCGAGCGCGACAAGCTGCTCTTCGACAATCTGACGCCGATCCTGCCGAACTCGGCTTTGGATCTGGGCGGCAAGGGCTCGCCTCTTGGGCCACGGATCATCGATCTGGTGTGTCCTCTCGGCCGTGGTCAGCGGGTCGCCCTGATGGCGCCGCCGCGTGCCGGGCGCACACGGCTGTTGGAAGACCTGGCCGCGGCCTGCGCCAACGCTGATCCGGCCCTCCACGTCATGTTGGTCTTGGTCGACGAGCGCCCCGAAGAGGTCGTGGCCCTGCGTCGCAGCGTGCCGGCCGAAGTGCTGGCGACCACTGTAGAAGAACCTGCGGCTCGCCATCTTCAGGTCGTCGAGATGGCCATGGAGCGCGCGCGCCGACTGGTCGAGCAGGGTCGCGATGTCGTCGTGTTGCTGGACTCGCTCACCCGCCTGGCGCGTGCCGCGAACGCCGCGGGGCCGCCCGGGGGCCAGATGCTGCATGGCGTCATCGACGTGGCTGCCATGCACCGGGTTCGCCGGGTCTTCGCCTTGGGGCGCAAGGTCGAGGATGGCGGTAGCCTGACCATCGTCGCGGCGGTGTTGACCGAGACCGGTGCCCGCATGGACCAGGTCGTGGCCGAGGAACTGTCAGGGCTGGCCAACGCCGTGGTTCGGCTGGATGGGGCGACGGCGCTGCGCGGCTTGTGGCCGGCCATTGACCCCTCGGGAAGCTGGAGCCGCGGAACCGATCGCTTTCTCAGCGACCAGCAGCGGGATGCCAGGCGAACGCTTCGGGCGACGCTGTCGGGAGACATCGACGCTGACCTGAAGGCGGTGCGCGCGCTGGTGTCTTCCGGCGCGACCAATGCTGCCGTGATCAGCGGCCTGGTGGGTGATGCGCCGGGCAGTCGACAGCCCTGGCCTTGACAAGCCCGGCGCGGCGGGCAAGTAGAGCGGGTCCAAGTGGGGACTGGCGGACGCCCGTTCTGAGGATCCGAATCAGCCCACGCAAGCCTGGAGGCCGCCATGAAGACCAGTATCCATCCCGAGTACATGGAGTGCGCGGTGTCGTGCGTCTGTGGCGCCAACTTCGTGACCCGTTCCACCTTGCCCAAGATCAAGGTCGAGATCTGCAGCGAGTGCCACCCCTTCTACACGGGCAAGCAGAAGATCGTCGACACCGCCGGCCGGGTCGAGCGCTTCATGCGCAAGTACGGCATGAGCCAGTCCTGATCTGCGGCGAATCTGGGGGCACGTCGGTGCCGCCTGCCTTGAACTGCACGATGGGCCCCGACCCGCACCTGCCGGGCCGGGGTTTCTGCGTCTCGGTGAGGGCACGAGATAGGCTAGCCAACTGGAGATCCCGTGTTTCAGAGACTCGAACAGGTCGAGGGGCGGCTGGCGGAGCTGGATCAGGCGCTGATGGACCCGGCTACGATGTCCCGGCCGAAGCGGTTGCGGGAGATCTCCCAAGAGCGCGCGCGGATCGTGCCGATCGTCGCTCGCTTCCGTGAGCTGCGTAAGATCGAGCGCGACCTGGCGGAGGCGCAAGAGGCGCTCGCTGATCCTGAACTGCGCGAGCTGGCCAAGGACGAGATCGACGAACTGGAGTCGCGTCAGGCTCAGCTCACCCTTGACCTCAAGTTGTCCTTGCTGCCGACGGACCCCTACGAAGGCCGCGACATCATCTTGGAGATCCGGGCGGGCACGGGTGGCGACGAGGCCGCCCTGTTCGCGGCGGACCTGCTGCGGATGTACACCCGCTACGCCGAGTCTCAGCGGTGGAAGGTCGAACTCCTGTCTTCGTCCGTGGTGACGGTCGGTGGTGCTGGGGGACGCACCGCGGTCGGCTACCGCGAGGTGATCTGTCAGGTCGGAGGCCGCGATGCCTATGCTCACCTCCACTGGGAGTCCGGCGTGCATCGCGTGCAACGTGTGCCGCTGACCGAGACCCAGGGCCGCATCCACACATCGGCGGCGACCGTCGCGATCATGCCGATCGCCGACGATGTCGAGATCCGCGTTGTCGACTCCGACCTGCGGATCGATGTCTACCGGTCCAGCGGTCCGGGCGGGCAGTCCGTCAACACGACGGATTCGGCGGTTCGCATCACGCACATCCCGACGGGTCTCGTCGTGATCTGCCAGGACGAGAAGTCCCAGCACAAGAACAAGGCCAAGGCACTCAAAGTCCTGTCGGCCCGGCTCCTCGAACAGAAGCAGGCCGAGCAGCACGCGGCCAGCGCCGAACAACGTCGGTCGCAGATCGGATCGGGGGATCGCAGCGAGCGCATCCGAACCTACAATTTCCCGCAGAACCGCTTGACGGACCACCGAATTGGCTTGACGCTGTACCAACTCGACCGCCTGATGGAGGGCGAACTCGAGCCCGTCGTGTCGGCACTCACGTCAGAATTCCAGGCGCGGCAGCTCGCTGGCCTGGACGAGCGAACTGACTGACCCAGGAGTCCATCGTGCTCTCCACAGGTCTGGCCACGCTGTGGACCGTCTTGCATCTCTCGTTTGCGCTGCCGCAGCCACTGCCACTGCCACTGCCACTGCCGCTGCCAGGCCTTCGCATGGCGGGGCATCGACTCTCATCCGCGTCCAGCGGCAGCTCGGGCTCTCACACCGGGTCCGCCCCCAAGGTCACCAACCCCACTCCGCAGGACTTGTCGGCCGCGGAGCAAGCCCAGCTCGTCGCGGGCAAGGCCGTGCGCAAGCAGGTCAAGTACCAGGGTGGTGGTCGTGGCGTGTCGGTGATGGATGTCCACGGCAGCTCCGAACAGGTCTGGGCCGTCATCGACGACTTCAGCAGCTACCCTGATTGGATCGACGACCTCGATGAGTGCGAGGTCTACGGCCGGACTGAACACCAGGTCCTGGTCCGCTTCAAGCTGCGGGTGCTGGGGCGCGATGTGGAGTACTTCATCGACCACAATCGGCGTCCCGACCTGGGCTATATGACCTGGCAGCTCGACTACTCTCGAGACAGCGACATCGACGACAGCACCGGCTACTGGCTGGTGTACGCCGCGCCTGGGCACCCTGGCTACACCCGGGTGGAGTACAGCGTGGACCTGCGCGTCAAGGGTTGGGTGCCGGCCTTTGTGGAAGACATGCTGGCGAACAAGGGACTGGACAAGGCGACAAGCTGGGTCAAGGTCCAGGTCGAAGGCTAGCCGGGCCGGCCCTCGGCCGCGGCCAAGCGGTAGCTGTTAGGGGGTACTGTCCCGTCCCCCCGAGGCTGCCATGCGCAAGTTCCTGCTGGTTTCATCGCTTGCCCTGGTGTTCGCGTGCGGTCTCTCGGGGTGCCAGAACCCCTTTGATGTCGCGATGAAGGGAAACTCCATCCAGTCTTTCGAGACCTTTCTTGCGGAACATCCCAACAGCCCCTTCACGACCCAAGCAGAACTGCGGCTGGAAGAACTGTACTTGGAAAAGGCGCGCGCCGACCAGACCCTGGAAGCCTACGACGCCTACCTGGAGAAGTACCCCAAGGGAAAACTCCGGACCAAAGCCGTGGCCGAGCGCAGGACCTTCCTGTTCGACTGGGCGGACAAGCAGGACACAGCCGATGCCTGGCAGAAATTCATCGACGAGTATCCCCGTGGGGATCGCAAGCTCAAGGTCGAAGCTCGCCGGCGTCTGAACATGGCGAAATACCGTGGGCTGGTGACCGTGGGCCCGCTCAGCATTGAACAGGTGAATCTGGCCGAGAACCCCGATGGGCCGCTGGACGGCTGGGGCTTCTACGCCGATGTGACCGTCGCGGGCGACAAGGATGTCGCCACCTTGATGATGCAGATCGCCTATCTGGGTAGTGAAGGCCAGGTCCTCGACACTCGCGAGTGGCCGGTCGTCGCGCCGCGTACGCCGGACCGCACGCCGATCGAAGAAGAGTTCAAGGTGCCAATGAAGCCGGGCGAGACGCGCACCTTTGAATGGACCGCGGGCGATATGCCGGCCGGCTGGTCCAAGAAGGCCACCCTGAAGCCGGTCGACATCAAGTTCGTGGGCCAAGACGACGCGAAGTAGGGCCGTGCGTGGGGTCGGCCCTGTGACTGTGGGGCTGTGCGGGCTGCTGGGCTTGGTCCTTGGTGGCTGCGTTGGCTCGACCGCGTCGGACGGGGCAGGCGGAACGGACTGCGGCACGCAGACGCTTGCACCTGGGCAGGTCCGCGCGTGCCGGATCCATGATGGCGAAGTGCCCGATGGCGTCGGGGCTCGTCAGACCGACTGGCGCATCCAGAACGCGCTGCTCGATGTCATCGTCCGAGGCGACTATGCGTCGCTGACCCGCCTGAGTGGGGCGGGTGGCACGGTGGTCGCCGCCACGCCGACGGGCGGGACGGACCCGGTGATGGAGCTGGTCCCCAGCCTGCCGGGTGGCTGGTTCATGTCGGTAAAGATCCGC
>JAADHA010000167.1:0-11469 GCA_013152105.1 Oligoflexia bacterium
GATCTCCACGACGGTCTCGCCCTCGGCCACGGCTTCACCCGGTTGCTTGTGCCAGGTGCCGATGTAGGCAGAGGTGATCGACTCGCCAATCTGGGGGATCTTCAGTTCAAACATGGGGAGACTCCATGGGGCCCAGGCTCTGGGCCAGGGCTTGGTCGATGAGTGCCTGTTGCTCGGCTTGATGCGCGCCGTGCGAGCCGGTCGCGGGTGAGGCGGCGGACCGACGACCGACGTAGCAGGGGCGGTCGCCCAAGGCGTCGGTCATCCACTCGTCCATCATCGGCCAGGCCCCCATATTGCGGGGTTCTTCCTGGCACCAGACGACCTGGACCTGTGGTGGGCAGGCGTCCACCAGCCCGCGCACTACGTCCTTGGGGAAGGGGTAGAGCTGCTCGAGGCGCACCAGGGCGATGTCGTCAATGCCTCGCGCTTCGCGAGCATTGAGCAGGTCGAAGTAGACCTTGCCGCTACAGAAGACCAGCCGCCGTGTACGCTTTGGGGGCACCGCGGGGTCGGGGATGACGCGCCGGAAGTGACCCTGCGCCAGCTCCTGCAAGGTGGAGACGCAGCGAGGATGGCGCAGCAGCGACTTGGGCGCCATGTGGATGAGTGGCTTGCGCAGACGCCACAGGGCCTGGCGCCGCAGCAGGTGGTAGAAGCTGGCCGGGGTCGTGGTGTTGGCGACCACGATGTTGTCCTCGGCGCAGAGCTGCAGGAAGCGCTCGAGGCGCGCCGAGCTGTGCTCTGGGCCCTGGCCCTCGTAGCCATGAGGCAGAAGCAGGCAGATGCCGCTGCACCGACCCCACTTCTGCTCGGTCGCCATGATGAAGTTGTCGATGATGACCTGGGCACCGTTGGCGAAGTCCCCGAACTGGGCCTCCCACAAGACCAGAGCGTCGGGGTAGTCCAGCGAATAGCCCACCTCGAAGCCAAGGACCGCGGCTTCAGACAGCATCGAGTCGTGCACACAGAAACGCGCCTGGCCCGCGACCAGGTGGGCCAAGGGCGTGTATTCATCGCCGGACTGGATGTCGGTGAAGGTCGCGTGGCGGTGGCTGAAGGTGCCACGGGAGCAGTCCTGGCCGCTCAGCCTGACCCGCAGGCCCTGAGAGACCAGGGTCGCGTAGGCCGCAAGTTCTCCGCTGGCCCAGTCGACGGGCCGCTCGCCGCGCGCGATCTGCTGACGCTGTGCCAGCAGGCGCTTGATCTTGCGATGGGCATGAAAGCCCTGGGGCAGGCTGGCGGCGCGGAGCATGAGCGACTGGAGGTGGTCGACGGGAAAGCGCGTGTCAACCGGGTCCAGGACCGAAGCGCCACAACAATAGGGCGCCCAGACCCGCTCCATCAGCATGTCCGCGGTTCCCCCATCCGGGTCCCAGCGAGTCGGCGCTGGCGCCTCGATGAGCGTGGCCAGGCGCCGTCGGCTGTCTTCGATGACCTGGTCGATCTCGGTGGGCAGGATGTCGTCGTAGCGATCCTCGATGCCGCGGGCGTAGTTCTCCAGCGGGGTCCGCCGCCGGCGAATGACGTCGTAGAGCAAGGGTTGGGTGAAGCTGGGTTCGTCGCCCTCGTTGTGGCCGTACTTGCGGTAGCAGTACATATCGACCACCACGTCTTCATGGAAGGTCTGACGCCACTCGGCCGCAAGCCTGGCCACCGCCGCGACCGCGTCGGGGTCCTCGCCGTTGACGTGGAAGATGGGCACGGCCAACATGCGCGCCACATCGGTGCAGTAGGGGGTCGAGCGCGCGTCCTTGGGGGCGGTGGTGAAGCCGATCTGGTTGTTGACGATGACGTGGATCGTGCCGCCGGTGCGATAGCCCGAGAGGTCGCTGAGGTTGAGGGTCTCGGCCACCAGGCCCTGCCCGGCGAAGGCGGCGTCCCCGTGGATCAGCAGCGCCATGGTGTGGTCGTGCCGGTCATCGCCCGCGCGGTCCTGATCGGCCCGACAGCGACCCTCGACGACCGGATTGACCGCCTCGAGGTGGCTGGGGTTGAAGGCCAGCGAGAGCATCACCTGGCGCCCGCCGCTGGTCTGGTGCGAGGTGGTGTAGCCCAGGTGGTACTTCACATCGCCCGAACCGTCGGCGTGCGTGCCCGGTGAGTCCAGGAACTCGTCGACGATCTGCCGCACGGGCTTGCAGAGGATGTTGGCCAGCAGGTTGAGCCGACCGCGATGGGCCATGCCCAGCACGATCCCCTTCACCCCCCGCGCCGCGACCCCCTCGATGATGGCATCGAGCAGCGGTATCAGCGTCTCGGCGCCCTCCAAGGAGAAGCGCTTGGTACCGGGAAAGCGGGTGTGCAGGGTGCTCTCGAAGTGCTGCGCGTCCGCCATCAGGCGCAGCGCCGCAAGCCCCTCGGCGCGGGTCATGATCCGTTGATCCTGGAGGGTCTCAAAGCGTTCCTGCAGCCAGGCCTTGCGGACGGGGTCGCCGATGTTCATGAACTCGACGCCAAAGGCACCGCAGTAGGCCTTTCTCAGGCGGTCCATGATGTGACGCAGGGTCGTGACCGGGGGCACGCCAAACAGGCCCTGGCCTGAACACGGTCGGTCGAGGTCGTCCTGGGACAGGCCGTAGTAGCTCAGCGTCAGCTCGGGATGGTTCTCGACCGTGCGCTGGCCCAGGGGATCGATGCCCGCCTCGGTGTGGCCGCGCACCCGGTAGGCATTGGCCAGCATCACGATCCGCGCCTGGCGCGCCGCGGCTGCCAGGCATTGGGCGGTGTCGATCTGGCTGGTGCTCACCGCGGCGACCGGCGCGCCACGAGCGCGAAAGATCGAGCGCAGTGGGAAAGAAGGCACGCTTCCTGCGCGCCGACTGTCGGGGGCCTGCGTCTGCGCGAACAACGCGGCCCAATCGGCGTCCACGGCACCGGGGTCCGCCAGCCAGGCGACATACTGCGCGTCCACCCACGCGGCATTGTCGCCGGTGAGCAGGCTGGAGAGCGCGGCGGGAAGAGGCTCGGCGCCGTCGAACTTCACGTCAGGAGTGGTGGGCATCCGGGGGCTCTCCGAAGGGGCAAGGGCTGCAAGACGGCTAACGCAGACGTCGGACAGACCCCCTGGGTTACGCTTCGTCGACGCTGGCGACCCGCCCTCCCTCGGAGCACGCCCATGCACCGCCCCTGGCTCACTGCCTCACTGACCCTGCTCCTCGGCCTCGGCCTGAGCGCCTCGCCCCCGGCCTCGGCCGCCAGCCGGTCCTCGCCGCCCTCTCTGGGATCGAAGACGTGCCCACCGCCCAGGACCTCCAGGGGCTCGGTGACGGCGTCGGCGCCGAGCTGCTCGAGATGGCCCTCGACCCCTCCTTGACGCACACCCAACGCGCCCGCGCCACCGTGGCCCTGGGCTGGTTCCCCACCGACGCCAGCCTCGCCACACTGGGCTCGCTGCTGGCCGGATCTGACGACCTGCTGGCGCGCAAGGCCGCCTTCGCCCTGGCCACCGGCTGGGCCGATCATGCCGTGCCTCTGCTCACCACGGCCCTGGCCTCGGACAGCGTGCAGCTCCGAATGGCGACCACCCGGGCGCTGGGCAGCCTTCGCAGCGACTCGGCCAAGGCGGCCCTGAGCCACCGACTGGATGCCGAGACCAACTCCGCCGTGCAGGACCTGATCCGCGCGCAGCTCACCAACTGAGGGGCCCGACATGACCTGGCTCATCGCAATGCTCGGACTGGTCGCCTGCGGAAACAACGGCACCGGCGACACCGGCGCCGCCGGCTTGGACGTCCAGCCGCTGGGTTCCTACACCACCGACACCGGCGGCCTGACCGGGAACATCCCCCTGGAGATCCCCGACGGCACCAGCAGCGTGCTGGTCCACTGCGGCGACTACGGCTACGACGTGCTGGGCACCGCCTGGGACATCAAGGACAGCAGCGGCGCCTACTACTACACCAACCAATACCACGACGCCTACGCGGCCACCCAGATGCGGGTCGGCAACCTGGACGACCATCTCCCCGTGCTGTTTCCGGTCTCCCCAGACCACGACATCTCCAGCGGAAGCTGGTCCATCAACGCCTGGATCGCCTCGGGCGGCACGCCCACCACGGTCGACTGCGAAGCCATCTACCGCACGGATCCCGTCGGCAGCTCGGGCACCATTGATCTCAACGTCGTGCTGGTCGGCCTCGACGGCCTTGGCCTGGACGCCAGCACCGCCGCGGACGACGCCGACCTCCAAGCAGCGCTGAGCTATGCCCAGGACCTCTGGTCGGATGCCGGGCTGGTGATCGGCAATGTGACGTACCTGGACTTCAAGGGCAACGTCGACCGCTACTCGGTCGTCGACATCTCCGACACGGACGCCAGCGAATTCGGGGACCTCCTCAAGCAAGATGTCGGGGGCACGACCCGAGCCATGACGGTCTTCTTCGTCCAGGAAATCGCCGACGCCAGCGGCGCCACCGTGCTGGGACTCGCCGCCGGTCCCCCCGGAGCAGCGACGGTCACCGGCACCAGCAAGTCGGGCATGGTCGTGACGACGGCGGACTTGCGTGACGCCCCCAACGAGATCGGCCTGATCCTGGCCCACGAAGGCGCCCACTTCCTGGGGCTCTTCCACACGTCTGAAAAGACGGGCGATGTCCAGGACCCCCTGTCCGACACGCCCGAGTGTACAGAAGCGTCCAACACCGACGGCAACAGCTACCTGGACCGGGACGAGTGCGCGGGCAAGGGCGCCGACAACGTGATGTTCTGGGCTCCAGCCATCGACATCAGCAGCACCATGACCGCTGACCAGGGGTGGGTCTTGCGCCGGAACCCCGCGGTCCACTGAGCCTCTCCGTGCGCGCCCTGCTGCCGGCACTGCTGCTGGCACTGCTGTGCATCCTTTGCACGGCCCCTGCCAGCGCAGCCACTGCCAGCGCTGCCACTGCGAGTCCATCCGACAAGCACGCGGGAATCCAGACCCTCGACGACGCGAACGGGGTCGAGGATCCGCGCCGGCTGCTGGCTGCGGCGGACTCCTGGCGAGACCAGGGAGACGTCGATCTGGCGCGGGATCTCTACGGCCTGGCCTTGGACCGGGCCGAGCTGAGCCGCTACCTCCACCCACGCCCCATGCTACGGCAGGCCCTCATCCTCGAGCGCCTGGGCCGCCTGGACGAGGCCGCCGATCAGTACCGCGCGGGCTTCGCCGACGACATCCAGACGACGCTCCAGGTGCTGCGTATCGCCAGCGTACATCCCGACCGGGACGCCTTGGTGGCCGAGGGCATCGCCGAGATCCGGGACCGCGTGGCCCGCGCCAAGGCCGGGCAGCGGGTGCCCATCTACACGACGAAGAAGGGGGAGCCGCGCTACCTCACTGTGATCCCCGACGACCGCGTGATCGACGAACTGCGCGCAGGCGGCGGCCGCCTGAAGTACTGCTACATCGACCATCTGGACCTCTCCAAGGCGGCCGCTCCCGAATTGCCCGACCTGGTGATTCTGTCGCGCTGCATCATCGGCCAGGTCTCCATCCCCGACCGGGACCTCGGCACCCTGGTCCTGCGATCGATCGTCCTGGGCGATGTCGATATCGGCAAGACCTGGGAGGGCGCGGTGAACCGCTCTCGCACCATCCCGGCCAGCCGCGTCAACGAGATCGCCTTCCGCGACGGCATCTTCCTGGGCCACGTCAACCTGCAAGACGTACACGTCAGCGGCCGAAACGCCCTGTTTGCGCTCGCGGTCTTCGAAGGCCAGGCCGACTTCCGCGACACGGTCTTCGCGGGCACGTCTGACTTTCGCTTCAGCGTCTTTGGACAGGGGGCCAACTTCAAGGGCGCCCACATGACCGACGCGGTGTACTTCGGCCACTCCCGCTACCTGCGGCCAGTGACCTTCCGCGGCATGTTCAGCGAACAGGACGTCTTCTTCAACAGCGCTGAATTCGATGACGCGGCGAACTTCGACCGCTGCGAGTGGGTCCGGGGCGCCACCTTCGAGAACAGCATCTTCCACGGGCCGGTGTCCTTCAACGCCAGTCGCCTGGGGGAACGGCTCAACATGAGCCGGGCGGTGTTCGACGACACGCTCTCCATGAAGGAGATGCAGCTCCGCGGCATGGACTTGCTCGGCACCTGGCTCCAGGGCGACGCGTCCTTCCAGGACGTGCAGTTCGACGGAAAAGTCCGCTTCGCCCTGGACGACATCACCCGCAGGCAGAACCTGGAACACCCCGACCGCCTGCTGTCCCTCTACCGTGACTACCAGGGCGACAAGGACGCGCAAGCGCCCCTGACGACTCGCTCATCCTACGGGGTGGGTCAAGTCGATGACCTCACCGCGCGCATCGACGGCAACATCTCCTTCGCGAATTCCATCTTCACCGGCTTCACCATCTTCCGGGGTGTGACCTTTGGACGGCCCGGGGGCGACACCAGCGCCGAGTTCTACAACACCCAGTTCAAGGGCGAGAGCCACTTTGAACGCACAAACTGGAACAGCAAGGCCGACTTCACCACCATCTTCGCCAACGAACTCTCCTTCCTCGAAGCCACCTTTCAAGACACACTGATCCTCGACGACGCCAACATCGCCGGACGCGCCGTGCTCACCGACGCAACCTTCAGCCCCGGCGCCACGCTCTCGCTGTACGGCTCAGAGATAGCCAGCCTGCAGATCGCGCGTGATCAGGTCGTCGAGACCAGCGGCTGGAGCTGGCTGTGGCAGGCCAGCGAGACCCACCGCCTCTTCTACCAGCAGTGCGCCCAAGGCCACTTCGATCCCACCGACCCGCGGATCCAGCGGATCCAGCGCGAGGGCACCCTCAGCGACACCGAGATCCGCCAGATCTGCACCGACCGCCTGGTCGACGAATACGTCTCCCTCAAGCAGAGCTTCGGCGACCGCGCGATGACCAGCGACGAGGACTGGGCCTACTGGTGGATCCGCCACACCGAGACCGTGGCCAGCCGCACCTTCGGGGGGGCGCTCGGAGTCGCGGCCTGGGCGATCAAGTGGCCTCTGTTCGAGCTGGCCTTCGGCTGGGGCGTCCACCTGGGCAATCTGGCCTGGACATCGCTGGCCATCTGCTGGCTCTTCGCGATGATCTACCGCGTGTTCTGCCCGGACTCGGTGATGGCCTACAACGGCGCCGATGTGCCGGTGCGAGAGATCAGCTTCTGGGGGCTCTTCTACATTTCCCTACAGAGCTTCGGCGCCTTCAACACAGGCTGGGACTTCGGAAAGGATGACGGCCGCTTACAGTATATCAACACCGTACAGACCTTCATCGGCGTCATCGTCCTGACCTTCTTCGTCGGCGCCTACACCCGGATGATCCTGGCCTGAGTCCACCGGGTCCAGTCCGGCCCGGCCCGGCCCTACCCGGCCCTACCCGGCCCTACTCATCGCTGTCGTAGGACTCCATCCGGTTGTCATTGGACTTTTCCATCTGCTTGCCGGTCTTTTCGGGCGGCGGCGCGCAGGGGTTCTCAGCCGGCGGAGTGGCCGGGGGCTGCTGGGCGAGGCAATCCGTCTGGGCTTGGCCGTCGAGCTCGGCGCAGTCGGGCGGCGGCGCGCAGGGGTTCTCGGCCGCGGGAGAGGTAGGAGGTGCCGGAGCCGGAGGAGGGGGCGCTGGCGCGGGATCATCGGCCAGGGCCACAGTGGTCAGCAGGCCCAGCACGGCGAAGGTAGAGAGCAGCGTCTTCATGAGAACTCCAGTCTGGGATCGGGTGCAAACGCAATCGTAGCCCAAGCTCGAGCGGGAAGCATCGCGGCGGCATCAGAGTTCAATGTGGGCAAGGCCGCTGCTCGACGACGCGCAGCGGCACGGGTATGAAGGCGACCGCCAGATCCTTGCGTACCGCATGTCTGCAACCACACTCGACGGAGCATCAACGCCCATGCAGGTCACCACCTCATTGTCGGCCGTTCTTCTGCCTCTCGCCGCGCTTCCACTGGCGGTGTTCTCTGGCCCCGCCCATGCTGGACGCTGCGACTACCTCATCAAGCGCGCCGACACGACCGCCCCAGCCGACCTGGCGCGAAGCTTCCAGGCCGCCGCGGACTGCGACGCGGACGCCGCGGGTAACAATTTCACGCGCTTCATGACCCGAGCCACCGACGCTGATTCACTGGTGGCCCTGTCTCTGGCCGCGATCGATGCCAACATCTGGAACCCCGTGTGGGTGATGCCGAGCAAGATCACGGACTACGACGCCCGCGACCTGATCACCGGCCAGATCGGGGCCGCGTGTACGTCGCACCCCAAGGTCACGACCTTCTTGCAGGGTGCCTACCTGGGCCTGCGCGAGCTGGACTTCGGCCAGTGGGACGACGCCTTCGTCGCCTGCAAGAGCCCCGACATCACCCAGTGGCTCGACAGCCAACTCGCCAGCCCTCCCGCTACGACCTACGACGCGAAATACGACCAACTCATGGCCATCTACGTCTCACGTCTCGGGCCGGCCGCGCTCGACGGCTTGAAACGGGCGGCCATCGCAGCGGCAGAAAACGGCCCCTTTGACGCGATCCTGATGAAGATGGACGAAGCCGTGGCTCCAAAGCTGGGCGCTCCCATCAGTCCCGACAACCAGGAAGCCATCGAGGCGGCCTTGGAAGAGATCGCCCAGGCTGTGTCCCCAGAAAAGGCCCACGCCGTCGCTGACCGCCTGGTGGCAGCGGATGCGGAAGACGCGGCAGCGCGCCTGCTACCGGTGGTCTACCCCGACCGTCAACAAGACGGCTTCTACATCTGGGGCGGGGTGTCCGTCGAGCGAGCCGACTGCAAGGGCACGAAGACCGCCGTGCTCCACACCGCCAAGATCAGCGAACCAGGCAAGCGCTGGATCGTGACCGAAGAGGCCTTCCCAGGCATGCGGGCGTACAAGGCCAAGCTCAAGAAGTGTACGCCCGAAGACGGCGACTGGCCGGTCGTGATCAGCCCCGAGCCCTTGAAGCCTGGAACCCTCGACGAGTGGGCACGCACGGTGGGTTCCCAGTGGGCTGGACAGGACTACCAGGTCGAGATCAAGACCGAAAAGGGGTTTGCGCTGCCCTGAGGGCGCTGCCCTAAGAACGCTGCCCTGAGAGCGCGACCCGGCTCAGCGTCGACGCAGGCGATGCAGCAGCGCTCGGATGCTTGACAAGCGACGGCCGCCACGGGGTTTGGCCCCAGAGGGTTCGCCGATCTCGCCAAGGAGCTGGCGAGCCGCATCCAGCCGCTGGTCGAGGTGGATGGATTCGCGAAGGTGGCGGATCGCGAGATCGACCCCGCCATCGGCCAAGGCCATCCGAGCCAGCTCCAAGTGCGCGCGAGCACGTTCGCCGCCGTCTTGGGACTCCATCAGGACACGCTGGACCCCTGCCACACGTTCATCCCGCGCGTCTTCGGCGGGCGGGGACTCGGTCACACCATGCACCACAGGTAGCGGCTCCACGCAGCAGGGGTCGCACCAGCGACAGCACCGAAGGGTAGCGCAGCTCCGCTCCCCTTCCAGCCGACGCCGGTCAAGTCGCCGTCAACAGCTCGGCGTAGAGGGTCTCGTAGGCGCCGACGCAGGGGATGCGGGGCGCCGCGCTGCCCCGGCGACGAGGACGGGTACCACCACGAAATGACCGCCAGTGGTTGGCGCGGGTGGATGTGGGTATCCTGTGGCGTGATCAAGCACAGGCCCGCCAACAGCACTTTCGCGGGCTCCCAGCAAGGGCTATAATGGCAGCATGGAGATCGACCTCGACCATCTTCACGAGATGGATCAGCATGACGACAAGCGGATCACAGAGGACGGTGCCGAGGCCGTGGCCCTCGCGCTGGCCTACCAGGCGCGCGGGTTCACCGTGCTCCGACGGATGATGCAGGGGGAACACTCGGACTGGCAGCTCGAATGCGGCGAAGGACCCAACCGCCAGATCGTCGCCCTCGAAGTAAGCGGCACTGACCATGGCAGCGTTCCCAGCCGCATGACGGAAAAGCTGGCGCAGGTGGCCAAGAGCATCGACGTCGACCAACGCTGGGCCTGCGTCGTGGGATTCGCCCGACCCCAGGCCGCGCTCCATTCCGTAGAGCGGGTGCCCGGATGAACGTTGACGCGCTCTACACCCTCGTGACCAGCGCCATCTGGCGCGCCCAGCAGCTCGCGGCCCTCGGCGTTCCCACCGTCGCCCGAGCCTGGTCCGAGGTGTCGGCGCTGGAAGAAGAGCTGGCCCACAGCATGCCAACGACTCGCCCCGAAGGTCGCACTGCTCGGCGGGGAGCCGTGCGGGCGGCCCTGCTCGCGGGCGACTCATTCCGAGCACACGATCTGACTCGACGCTTCAGCGAAGAGCCGCACACCTCCGATGACCTGCGAGCCGCCTTGGACGAGATGCTGGAGGCAGACGCCGCCTCGCTGGCCAGCCGCTTTCCCTTCGCCGCCAGGCACCACGCCATCCGGGACGCGCGCGAGTTGGCGCGTCACCTCCGCAGAACGGGTGCCTTCGGCCTGGCTGCGTGACAACCGTGGAAACCCTGGCCTTCTACTCCTACAAGGGCGGCGTCGGGCGCTCGCTGCTCCTGGCCAACGCTGCGCGCTTCCTGGCCATGCTGGGAAAGGGCGTCGTGGTCATCGACCTCGACCTCGAAGCCCCGGGAATGCACTACAAGCTCGGGCAGGCGCCCGGGGCCGATGGACAGCCCCGGGTGCCGGGCGGTGCGGTCCCCTACCTCCTGGCCGCTTCCCAGGGGCAACGACCGGGCTTGGAAGGCCACCTCGTCGACGTGCCGGTGCCGCCAGAGGCGGGCGGATGGCTCAAGCTCATGCCTGCCGGGCCCGCGCCGAGGCGCGAGTACTGGACGTCCCTCGAACAGCTCGGGGAACGCCAACGTCTGGACGAGCCCGGTGGAGAGGGCTTGATGGCGCTGCTCGACCTGCATGCTCGAATCCAGGATGAGCTGAAACCCGACTACATCCTCATCGACTCCCGGACGGGCATCACCGAGATGGGGGGCCTGGCGACCACCGTGCTCGCGGACACAGTGGTGTGCTTGTTCGTGGCCAATCAAGAGTCCATCGACGGCACGCTCACCGTGGTAGAGGCGTTGACATCGGCGAAGCGGCTGCAGGGGCAGGAGCCGGTGCGGGTGGTGCCGGTGATGGCGCGGGTGGTGAGAGAACCTCCGTTTCTCACTGGTGGGCTTCGCCATGGCGTTCGCGAGATCATGAGACTGGCAGAGGGCCATAAGGGGACCTGGGTTTCGACGCGCTTCGTCCTTCCACAGGACAAAGTCCATGGAAGCGTTGATCGCGTGGTTTCTGGTGAGCAAACAGCAAACGCCTGGTCGGTACTCACAAAGCACTATCTTCAACTGTTCGCACATTTGTTCACTGACCTTGGCGACCAGGCCGACAATGTCCTTCGCCGGTTGGAGACGATGGCGACTGTGCGGAGGGGACTTACGGCACCGATCAAACCGCGGCCTTCCAGCGGACACTCTGGGTACAAGTTCACGCCAGGCCAGGCGCCGAAGGCGCCCGCCGCCCATCA
>JAADHA010000167.1:11483-17862 GCA_013152105.1 Oligoflexia bacterium
CGCCGCCGATGCGGGGGGAGGGCTTGTCCTCCCCCCGCCAGAAAAAGCGCACCGGACATTGTCGCAGACAATGACCAGTGCCGGACTTACCGAGGAATGGCACCCCGAACGTCCGCCGGTTTCGTTGCAGGGGCTCTGGCCAGCGCGATTGGAGCCTTGGACAGAGGTCCACGAAGGCGTGACGGTGAGCCTCGGAGAGCGAACCAATCGCGACACTCGCTATGCGGATTTGGCGTGCTACTTCGAGAATGGCGATCTGGTGATGGTTGTGGAGTCCGTACCAGACGATGAAGGGCGCGCACTGTCCGAGTGGGCGTCCGTCGATGGCCTGTGTTGCGTGGTCTTCGTTCGGCCAGACCAGACTGCCACCAAGCATGCCACCAAGCATGCCACCAAGCACCTGTTCTACGAAGTGTACACAAGATCTCGAGATTCCGACAAGTTCAAGCGCTCCAGTCGAGATCGCACGCCGGATTCAGGACGGTCTCGCCCTGGTCGATGATCCGAACCACGCGATGCGGGTCCTTTGGGCGGCAGAGCCCCATGCACCCCCTCGGCGGTCGCTTCGCGCCCGCAGTGCACGCGCACGAGGGTCTCTTGGGTGGCCAGGTACCTCCGTGCGCGTGCACTAGCAGCTCCGGGCCCCTTCCAGCCGACGCCGGTCAAGTCGCCGTCAACAGCTCGGCGTAGAGCGTCTCGTAGGTGCCGACACAGGCTTGGAT
The DNA here is from genome assembly GCA_013152105.1 of Oligoflexia bacterium. Classification (GTDB taxonomy): domain Bacteria; phylum Myxococcota_A; class UBA796; order UBA796; family UBA2385; genus UBA2385. The sequence continues at coordinate 12,206 of JAADHA010000167.1, forward strand.
CGAAAAGGCGCGCGCCCGCGCCGGCCCTGCACGCGCCAGCCTGGACCGCAGCTCGGCGTCCACGCTCAGGCGCCGGAGAGCGCCCACCAGCGCCTCTACATCCTGGGGAGGCACTGCCAGCGCCGCCTCGCCCACCACGTCTCGCAGGCCCGGCACGTCCGTCACGATCACCGGGAGGCCGCTGGCCATGGCCTCGACCGCGACCAGCCCGAAGCCCTCCCAGCGACTGGGGATGACGATCAGGTCCGCCGCCGCCAGAGCCGGCCGTACGTCGGCCCGCCAGCCCAGCAGGTGGGCGCCGGCAGCCCGCAGCGCTGGCGCTTGAGGCCCCTCGCCCAGCAAGTCGAGCTGGAGGCCCGGGCACCGAGCCACGGCCTCCGCCAGCAGGTCGAATCCCTTCTGGGGAACCAGTCGCCCGATCCCCAGGACCCGCCGGGGCGCGGTCAGGCGCGGAGGTGCCGGCGAGAAGCGCCCGAGGTCGACGCCGTTGGGGATCACTTGCACCTTGCTGGCCGGTACTCCGCCCTCCAGCAGGGACCTGGATACGGCCTCGCTGACCGCCACGATCCGCTGGGACAGCGGGTGCATCCCAACGCTCAGACGCCGACGCCAGGCGGACTCCGGGCGGGTGTTGTGCTCGGTCGTCACCACGACCGGATGGTGGGCCAGGGCCGCACCCATACGCCCCCAGGTGTCACCGGCCCACAGGTGGGTGTGAACGATGTCGAAACCTCGCGCCAACCTGGCCAGACGTAAGATCGCGGTCCCACCAGGCCATCCACGACGGCGGTCGAGGTCGAGGATCTGCACCCCCGCGGCACGGAATGCCGGTCGCAGCGCACCGGTCGCGTGAACCGGCGCGACGGCATGCCGGAAGCCTGGCGAGGCACGGCTGCACAGCTCCAACACCAGCCGCTCGGCCCCACCACCCGCCAGGTCGCAGGGAATATGCAGGATGGTCGGCACGGGCAGCACGATGGCACACCACGATGGGACACCACGAGCCCTCTGCATTGGCACGCACCTTGCTTGACTGGGAACGGTCCACAGCGATTTGGCACTCTCGCCGACTCCCCTCGGCCGCTGACTTTGCCTGGACGTCCTCGCCGCTCTCCTCCTCGCCCCACGCTGTCGCTGCCGCCGGAGGCCACCATGGCCCGATCGCTGACCGTCAAGAATGACGAAGTACCCGCCACATCGCCCCTGTTCACGGCCTTCCTGCTGTTGGCCCTGGCTTGGATGGCCATCTCCGCTGCCACCACGGTGACCACCGAGGGCCCCGTGCCCGACGCGGCCACACTCTACGGCGAATAGACTTCGGTCCATGAATCGTAGCTTGGAGACTTGAGGGAGCACGCAGTAGTGTGAGGGCCATGGGCAGTGGTCGCCGGTGGCGGCGGTGTGTACGCACTCGGCACCTCACCCGCCCCGCTCCTCGAGGACTCTGCTGTGGGCCGCTTCGACAGCATCTCCGCGGTCATTCGCCTGGTCTTCGACCTGGTCGGCGTCAAGCCGCAGCCCTGGATGGCCTATGTGGGCTTCGCCATCCTGTTGGTCCTGTTCGGCCCCTCGGTCCGACGCAGCTTGGCCACGACTCGGGCTCGCAAGCTGGTGCTTGGGCTGGCGGACCTGGACGCGGAGACGCGAACGGCCCAAGTCGCCCAGATCCTGGCGCTGGTCGACGGCAACGCCATCGGCCTGATCGCCATCACCGACGAAGCGATCCGCCGACGCCAACCTTCCCTCGCCCGCGAAGCCTATCGACGCCTGCGCCTGACCGGAAAGCAGCCCGTCGAGCAGCTTCGCCTGGAGGAAGCGCTCAACGGCCCGCTGCCGCGACACCTCGACGAAGAGCTCGAGACGCTGGAGCGCCTGCTGGATGCTGGCGCCATCGAGCGCCTGAATGAACGCCTCAGCCGCGCCATTGCGGTATTTCCTGGTGACCCTCGCCTGACTGAATTGGCCCGCCGAGTCCGGCAGAATGCGACAAATCGCCCCGGTGATTCGGCCTGAAGAGGGGCGCCCGGCTGTGGCACCGCGGTGACGGCACGATAGGAGGACGCGTCCTGAATGAAGCTTCATTCAGTCCGAAGCATCCGCTTCCACACTCTCGCAAGAACCCCTACACGGAGCAACCATGGCCAACGCCAACTCGATCCGGAAGGTCGCCATCCTCGGCGCCGGCGTCATGGGACAGGGCATCGCCGCTCACCTCAGCAACGCGGGTGTGCCCTCCGTCCTCTTTGATGTCGTCCCCCGCGACCTGCCCGAAGGCGCCTCTCGCAGCAAGCTCGCGATCGATGGCATCGCCAAAGCGAAGAAGCTCAGGCCCGCCGCCTTCTACAAAAAGGACATGGCTCGGTTGATCACGCCAGCCAACTACGAAGACGACGGCAAGCTGCTGGCAGGGTGTGACCTGATCATCGAGGCCGTCCTCGAGAGCATCAAGATCAAGAACATCGTCTTCGACTGGGTCGAGAAGAACCGCCGGCTGGGGACCATCGTCACCACCAACACCTCGGGCCTCAGCCTGGAAGCCATGGGCGCCGAGATGTCCGAAGAGATGCGCCAGCACTTCCTGGTCATGCACTTCTTCAACCCCGTTCGCTACATGCGCCTGCTGGAGCTGGTCCTGCATCCGCAGACCCTGCCCGAGGTCGGTGAAGCTGTCGCCACATTCGGCCGCGAAAAGCTCGGCAAGGGCGTGGTCTTCGGCAAGGACACACCGAATTTCGTGGCCAACCGCGTCGGCACCTTCGGCATGGTCAGCGTCTTCCACCACATGGCCACCTTCGGGCTGTCCATCGAAGCGGTGGATGCGGTCTTCGGACCGGCCATGGGTCGCCCCAAGTCCGCGGTCTTCCGCACCGCGGATCTGGTCGGCAATGACACCCTCGCCCACGTCCTGGAGACGGTACACGCCGGCTGCCCCGACGACGAGATGCGGGACCGCTTCGTCGTGCCCGAGTGGCTCAAGACCATGGTCGCCGACGGCGCCTTGGGCAACAAGACCCGCAAGGGCTTCTATCAGAAGACCAAGGACGAAAAGGGCAAGCGCTTGATCCTGGCTCGCAACCTGGAGACCGGTGAGTACGCGCCCATTGACAAGCCACGCTTCCCCAGCCTGGGCAAGGCCAGGGGCAAGGAAGGCGCCGCGGCCAAGGCCAGGGCCGTGATCAACGGCGACGACGCTGCCTCGAAGTTCGCCTGGGCGGTCACCGCCGACACGCTGATCTACAGCGCCAATCGGATCCCCGAGATCGCCGACGACATCGTCAACATCGACCGCTCCATGCAGTGGGGTTTCGCCTGGGACCTGGGTCCCTTCCAGTCCTGGGACGCCCTCGGCGTGGCGGCCACCGTGGCCCGGATGAAGAAAGACGGGCTGACCGTCCCGGCCTGGGTCGACGCCATGTTGGCCGGCGGCCGCGAGAACTTCTACCAGCGGGACGACCAGGGGCGCATGACCTACTGGGACGCCCTCGATGGCAGCGTGAAGCTGGTCCCACAGCCGGCGACCTGGCTCATCCTCAAGGACAAAAAGGCCCAGAACAAGGTCGTCGCCTACAACCCCTCGGCCGAGCTCTACGACCTGGGGGACGGCGTACTCGGTCTGTCCTTCCGGTCGAAGATGAACGCGCTGGACGACGGCATCATCGGCATGTACATCCAAGCTCTGGACGAACTCGACGCGGGCAAATGGGACGCGCTGGTGGTCGGAAACCAGGGGGGCAACGCATTCTCGGCCGGCGCCAACATCATGATGGTCGCGATGAACGCGATGCAGGAAAACTGGGACGAGCTGTCCGAGATGATCGAGACGCTCCAGAACACGCTGATGCGGGCCAAGTACAGCACCCGGCCCGTCGTCACCGCACCCTGGGGCCTGACCCTGGGTGGCGGCGCCGAGCTCACCATGCACTCGGCCCACACCCAGGCGGCCGGCGAACTGTACATGGGCCTGGTCGAGGTCGGCGTCGGTCTGATCCCGGCCGGTGGCGGCTGCAAAGAGATGCTCACCCGCTACCTCGGCGACATCCCCGAGGGCACGAACTACGACCCCAACGCCTTCGTCCAGGCGGCCTTCAAGAACATCGCCCTGGCGACCGTGGCGACCTCGGCCGAAGAAGCCCGGGCGATCGGGTACCTGCGGCCCAGTGACCGCCTCACCCTGGACCCCGACCAGCTCATCCACGACGCCAAGATGGCGGCCCTGGGTCTGGTCAAGGCCGGCTACAAGCCCCCTCATCGGCGGCGCTTCAAGCTGCCCGGGGTCAGCGGCCGCGCCGCGATCGAGCTGTTCCTCTACCAGATGCTGGAGGGCGGCTACGCCACGGCGCACGATGTCACGGTGGGCAAGAAGCTGGCCTACGTCATGACCGGCGGCGACGTGCCGTCGAACACCTGGTTCGACGAAGGCGAGATCCTCCAGCTCGAGCGCGAGGCATTCCTGTCGCTCTGCGGGGAACAGAAGACCATCGACCGCATCCAGCACATGCTCATGAAGGGCAAGCCCCTGCGCAACTAGGCCGCGACCTCGTGGGGTGGCGTCGCCGCCCCATCCCATTCCTCTGGAGTTCAAGATGTCTGACAAGAACCCCCGTGACGTGGTCATCGTCGCCGCCGTGCGGACCCCCGTCACCAAGGCCAACAAGGGCGCACTCAAAGACACGCGCCCTGACGACCTGCTCACCATCGCGCTGAAGGGCGCCTTGGCCCGCGTGCCCGCCCTCGACCCCGGCGACATCGGCGACGTCGTGGTGGGCACCGCCATGCCGGAAGGCGAACAGGGCATGAACGTCGCCCGCATCGGTGCCCTGGCGGCGGGCGTGCCGAACCACGTCCCGGCGATGACCATCAATCGCTTCTGCAGCTCGGGTTTGCAAAGCCTGGCCCAGGCCGCGGCCAGCATCAAGGCGGGCTGGATCGATGTCGCCCTGACCGGCGGCGTCGAGAGCATGTCCCAGATCCCGATGGGCGGCGACCGACCCTCTCCCAACCCCCGCCTGATGGCCGAGACCCCCGAAGTCTACACCCCGATGGGTACGACCTCCGAGATCGTGGCCGAGCGCTTCGGGATCACCCGCCAGATGCAGGACGAGTTCGCTGCGCGCAGCCAGCAGCGGGCCGCGGCGGCCATCGAAAGCGGCAAGTTCACCGAAGAGATCGTCCCGGTGGAGACGCGCGTCTTCGACGGCAAGACGTGGAAGTCGGTCACGGTCACAATCGACGACGGTGTCCGGCTGGGCACCACCGCCGAAGGTCTGGCCAAATTGCGTCCGGCCTTCGCCGTGAAGGGCACCGGTACCGCTGGAAACAGCTCCCAGATGAGCGACGGTGCCGCAGCCACGGTGATCATGGCTCGCGAAAAGGCCGAAGCCCTGGGGTTGGACATCATCGGTGTGCTGCGCAGCTTCCAGGTCGTCGGCGTCCCTCCCGAGATCATGGGTGTGGGCCCCCGCTACGCCATCCCCAAGGCGCTCGAAAGCGCCGGCCTGAGCCTGGACGACATCGGTCTCATCGAGATCAACGAAGCCTTCGCCAGCCAGTCCGTCTACTGCGTGCGCGAGCTGGGCATCGACCCCGAGATCGTCAACGTCAACGGCGGCGCCATCGCGCTGGGCCACCCCCTGGGCTGTACGGGCGCCAAGCTCACC
>JAADHA010000143.1 GCA_013152105.1 Oligoflexia bacterium
CGCGGTGAAGGTGGGCCAGGTTCATGCCGGCCTGGAAGTCGGCCCCATGCGGCACCACCGGTACAGGCGGTGTCTGCTTCTGCGTTGGGGCTGGTGCAGCGGGGACAGGGGCCGGCGTCGGCAGGGGTTCGTGACAGGCGCTCAACAGGCTGCCCAGACCCAGGAGCCCCGCCGGAGTCGCAGCCAGGGTGGCGATCAGCGCCCTTCGCGAGAGCAGTGGGCCGGTCGAAGACACAGCGCGGGCCTATCCCAGCGGGGAAAGAGCGGACCTGGAGTCGTTCCAACCTTCAGGATTCGGCACGCCTGGCCTATAAACTAGAAAGACTAGAACTAGAAGATCTGACGCCGAAAGCGGAACAAGAACAGCCCGCCCACCAGCATCCAGCCCAGGCCCCATAGCAGGGCCGGCACACCGGTCGCTGCGGCGAGGGCGGCGGCATCCGAGGGGGTGCTGCCCGCCGATAGCCCATAAGAGAGGACGTCACTACGGACATCGAGGGCGGCGTAGAGCACGCTGAACAGACCCACGGTGCGCACCAGCCAATCGCTGAGGACCGGCGAGGCGCGCAGCGCGATCCCGACCAGCAGGATGGCGACCAGCGAGACATAGGCGAAGCCGAAGGAGAGCACCGGGCGAAACCACCACAGCCCCGCGACCCCCAACAACACGCCGAGCAGCCCCAACACGAAGCGCCCGCGGCCGTCCGTGCGAGACAGGCGCAGCAGGGCCAGCCCCGCGCAGAGGCTGCCGAGGTAGCCGCCGTTCAAGATGAGGATCTGCAGCCCCCCCACGGTGGTCGTCAGCCCGCCCTCGTTGGTCGACCGTGATCGACACGACCCGGCCGCCGGTGGCCAGCGCGACCAGGGCGTGCCCGGCCTCGTGAAACACCACCACCAGGATTCGCAGCGGCAGGAGCACCCACAGGTTCCAGCCCACGACCAGGGCCACCGCGATCAGGACCAGACCCAGCCGCCGGCGAACAGTCGAATCAAGCTTCTGGGTCACGGTGACTCCTCGGTGCTGCAGCCGCTGGCCGGACGTGTCCGCCGGACCGTATCCAGGCGTCGCCGACCGCGCGCTCTCAACAAGCCTACGCCAGGGCGAGCACGACATTGCCTGTGGCGCCTGGTGGGGATCAACTTGATCCCAGGGTGTCCGTGAAATCGCAAGGAGTCTGAATCGGTGCCAAACCCAGAATGCCGGGCAGGCGCCGCGGGTTCTTGGTTAGGCTGTGTTCCCAGCCGCTGCTTCTTCCCTCCCTGACACCGCGACCGCCTCTGTGCACGACTACCGCTCGCCGGAACGCACTCGCCGATCCTCGTGCGCCAAGTCGCGGCTGCTCGTTCTGGCTTGTGGGCTGCTGCTGCCCGCCGCCACCACGGCCCAAGGCGGTCCGCCCACTCCAGAAGCTGTCGCGTCGGTGCCCGCGGTGGCGACCGAGACCACCGCCGATGCACCTGTCCTGCTGCCCGAGTCGGCCTGGGCCCTGGCCTTCGACATGAGCGACGCCCTGGTCCAGGCCCTCGCCGACCGGGACTACAAGACCGCGATCACGCAACTGTCGGCCATCGACCCCAAGAACCTGCCCGGAAGGGCCGTCGGGGACCGCGCATTTCTGCTCGCTTGGTGCCTGATCCGGGCAGATCGGGCCAACGAAGCTGTCCCGCTCCTCGCCCTGGTCCAGGCCAGCCTCAGCGCGCCAGCTCCCTACCGCGACCTGGTGATCGGCGAGCTGTTGCTGGCCGATGACCGCGATGTAGATGCGGCCCAGGCCCTGGACCGGGTGGACCCTCGCGCCGTGATCTGGCCGCGGGCGCGACTGGCCCAGGCCGACGCCCTGTTTCGCGCCGGGCGGACCGCGGACTCCATGCAGATCTACCAGGAACTGGCTGGGCGTCCCGACCCGGCACCCGGCACCGAGGTCGCCTTGTGGGCCCTCGCCACGCGCCACGGGACCGAGTCACCGACCGCCCGCCCAGAGCTGCTTCGGCTGTACCAGCACTACCCGACGACGACCCAGGGCCGCAAGGCCACCGCCGCCCTGGGGGACGACATCAGCCGGGTCGACATGGCCTGGCGGGCCGACGCCCTGATGCGGGTATCGTCCTTCAAGTCCACCATCACGCTCCTCCAAGAAGCCATCCCCAGCTATGGAGGCGATCCCGGCAGCGTCCCCTCCCCGACCGACTGCGTGGCTTGGTACGCCTACGGTCGCAGCCTGTTCAAGCGCAACAGCATCACCCTGGCAGCCCAGGTGCTCGAGCCCGCGGGGCAGCGTTGCGTGGGGGTCGACGACGACCGGGGGCCCCGATCCCTGTACCTGGCCGGCAAGGCGCTCGAGCGCAAGAAGCAGTGGCAGGCCGCCGCGCGCGTCTACGAACAGATCCCCGCGCTCTACCCCGAACACAGCATGGCCGACGACGGCTATGCCCTGGCCGGAATCGCCTGGCAGCAGGCCGGTCGTGACGATCTGGCCGTCGCGCGCTGGACCACCCAGGTCACACAGTACCCGAACGGGGACCTGGCGGCCGAGGGCTTCTGGCGCCTGGCCTGGACCGCCTACCGGTCTGGTCATCAGCCATCCGCTGGGCCGAGGCATCCATCTGGCAGGTGCCCCTCGAGATCGACCCGGTCCTGGTCCTGGCCGCCCACTACTGGGCCGCACGCTGGCGGCTCTACCCCGACATCGCCGATCCCAGCGCACTCAACCCCGACAGCGAAGCGCGCGCCGCGGGCCTGGACCAGCTCCAGGATCTCTGTGAGAGCTACCCGACCAGCTTCTACGCCCTGCTGGCCGCGGCCCGCCTCCAAGAACTGGCACCGGAGCGCCTCGCCACCATCGGACGGCCGCCCATGCAGCCGGACCCCGGGGGATGGCACGTCCGCCCCGAGTGGCTGGCCACGCCCTCGACCACCTGGGGCTTGGGCCTGGCCCGTCTGGGACTACAGTCCGAAGCCCTGGCCGAGCTGCAGCAGCCCGCCGAGGACACGCTGACCCCCAGCGAGCGGGCCGTCCAGGCCGACATCCTGGCCCGCGCCGACCCGATCGCGGCCCACAATCGCCTCCATCGCTACCTGCTCCACCACCCGGCCGAGACCCTGGGGATCGACCGCGATCACCTGGTACGGCGGGCCTTCCCCGACCTGTACTGGGATGAAGTCCAGGCGGCCTCTGCCGACGCCGACTTCGACCCGCGCGTCTTCCACGCCCTGGTGCGCGAAGAGAGCAGCTTCAACCCGAACGCTCGGAGCTGGGCCGGTGCTCGCGGGCTCAGCCAGCTCATGCCCAGGACCGCGCAGCACGTCGCCGCAAAGATGGGCTTGCACGTCACGACAGCCCAACTCTCCGACCCCGCCCTCAACCTGCGGATCGGCAGCCACTACTACAACGACCTGGTCAAACGCTTCGACGGCAATGTCTTCCTGGCCACTCCCTCGTACAACGCCGGCCCGGGCAACGTCAAGAAGTGGCTGGACGCGGCACCCGACCAGCCGACCGATGAATTC
>JAADHA010000300.1 GCA_013152105.1 Oligoflexia bacterium
TGCGCCCCCAACGCCACGGGCAGCCGCTCCGGCAGCCGCTACGCCCGTCATGGCCGCTCCCGACCCCTCGCCCTCCGTTCCCAGGCAGCCCGCCCCCCCAACGCAACAGAGCGACACTGGCGACGCGGACGACGCCGTGGCTCCAAAACGCAGCCACGGGGTCGTGATGGCGGTCGCCGCGGGCATGGCCGCCTTGATCCTGTTGTGCGCAGTCGGCGGCTACGCCTTGGTCCGTCTGCGCAACGCCGCGGTCGACGCCACAAGCGTAGACGCCACCGCGGACGCGACGGCTCCTCCAGAGCGGACCCCGACGGTGGACGATGCCCTGGCTGCGGCGGCCGGTGACCTTGGCGCCGAGCCCGCTGACAACACAGACAGCGCAGACAAGGACGCCACACCGCTCGCTGCCCCGGCCGATTCCACACTCGACGAACCGACCGCGATGGCCTCGTCGGCACCTGCGACCACCACGCCTACCTCCCAGCCAGCGCGACATGGCACTTTCTCGCCACCTCCCGCCAGGGCATCCAGCACACCGCCCTACAGCACACCGGTCTACAGCACGCCGGCCCACAGCAACCCCAGCAGAAGCTCCGCACGCAGCTCCAGCCGGTCCTCCGCGTCCAGCCACAGCAGCGCTCGGTCCTTGGCCAGGCAGACGCCGGTCGCTGACCTGGAGACTCCCAGCGAAGACACCGGGCGAACCGTGGCGATCGACCTCGGGCGCTACGCCTCTCCCGCGAACACGGGGGACCTGACCAGCTCCGACGTGATGGCCTTGGAGACGGTCGAGATCGACAATCCCTCGTACACCCGCAGCCGTGCCTTGCTGCTGATGAACGCCCAGAGACAAGGCGAAGAGTCCGCCACCAAGCGCTACCTCGACCAGCTCATGCTGCTGCCCGAGAACCAGTACAACCCCATCTACCTGTCGGATCTGGGGCGGTATTACGTCAACCGAAAGCAGTACCAGCGCGCACTTGACACGGCCACACTGGCCGAGCGCTACTGGGCCCGCCTGCCGCCTGAACTCGTGTTCAGCAAAAAGACCGAGATCTACGAGACCCAAGCTTCGGCCTGGCAGGGTCGCTTCTACCAGTCGGGTGACGATCTGGAGCTGCTCGACGAAGCGATCCGTCACTGGGAGAAGTACCGCGACCACGTCGAGACCAAGTCCCGCTCGGACCTCGCGCGCCAGGCCGATGCCCAGCTCGCCAAGCTCGAAGACATCAAGAGCCGCCTGAACTAGGCCGCCCGAGGTTCGTCATGCTTTACCACTCCCGTTTCTCTGCCCCCTTCCGCAAGCCGCTGGTCACCCTTGCGGCCGTCCTGGTCTGCGCCTCGGTGACCGGTTGCGGGGGCAAGCGCATCATCCACGGGCAGATCCTCAGCCGCAATGGTGACCCCATGGACCGGGTCATCGTCTCCCTGGATCCCGGCGGAGTCGAGCTGATCACCGACGAACAGGGCGCCTTCGCCATCGACTACCTGCGCGACGATGAAGGCGAACGCGTCAAGCTGGACAAGAAGACGGACTACACGCTCGAGGCATTTCGGACTGGCTACCACATCGAGCGCATGAACTTCTATTTCAAGCGAGGCGAGCTGTTCTTGGACCCGCTCACGATGAAGGAGGACACGATCCGCCTGCGGGCCAGCGATGACGACATCGACCCGGAGCGCTTCCCAGATCGCACGAACTCGTCTGGCAGCAACTACGAGGGCGAATGATGCGCTCGGCACAGACGCGGCCCAAGCGGCCTCCGGCGCTGCTGACCGCCGGTCTGGTCGCGGCCACCCTCACCGCCTGTAGCGGTGGCCAGCCGACCCCACAGCCCACGGCCACCAGCAGCGTCCTGGACGGCAGTTGGATCGCACAGATCGCCAACCAGCCCGACCTGTTCGGCGGTGTGGTGGATGTCGACAGCCGTGCCGCCTGGGTCGCGATGCACGAAGGCCGCTGGGCCGACGCCGCCCAGGCTCTTCCGCCCGGTGTGGGTCGCGCCCGAGCCGAGCTGGAGCTTGCCGTCTTCTACGAAGACCTGGCTGATCTCGCCTCGGTGGCCTGGCCTGATCTGGCGGCCACCTGGCTGGCGCGCGACTCCGGTGTGAGCGATGGCCCGATGCCCTTCCTCGCCGCCGTGGCGGTCATCTCACGAGACCACCACGCAGACACCGGTCTGTCGGCTCCGACGGCCGGACAGCAAGCGCTGCTGACCGCGCTGCAGACCGAATCTGGTGCCCTTCCCAAGGGCACAGCACTCGACGGCCTCGATCAGGCCGGCTGCCTGGCAGGGGATCTCGCTCGCCTCTCGGGACAGTCCGAGCAGTCGCCCCAGGGTTGCCGAGGGGACCTGCCGCTGGACCTCGACGCCGAGGGCACCTGGTATGACCCACTGGTGTACGACGCCTTGGCGCACCAGACTCGCCGACGCGCGGACCGCAGCCTGGGGGATGTCGGGTGGGAACAACGCGCCACCCAGGCCAAGCCACCGTTGGACCTGCTGCTCTTCGGACCGGCCTGGACCACGGCTGACCTGAGCGCAGCGGCCGCCGCGGACTCCTCGATGTCCACCATTGGCGCCAGCGGGCCAACCCTCTCGGCGCTGCACCTGCCCGACGAGGGCCCGACCGATGAACCGCAAGCCGCCCGCGAACGCGTGCGCGCCCTGGACCGCGAGCTGGACCCCTGGCAGGCCCACCTGCTGGACACCGTCTCGGACGACGGAAAGGCGCTGCTGACCGATCTGCAACTGGTGGCCCAGGTCCGCAGCCGGATCCTGCTCGCCTGGGCCCGCCTGGCCTTGCACAATGATCGTCCGCACCAGGCGACCGCCTACCTGCTGCTGGCGATCGACATCGAGAGCGCCCGCACGCTGGGGCCCTTGAACCCGCCATCACTCTACGCCCTGGCCGCCCAAGCCAGTCTTCGCACCGGCCGCACCCGAGAAGCCCTGGACTACCTCAGCGTGCTGGAGGCGCCCTACCCCATCGTCACGGGTCTCGACGAGACCATCGGCGACCTCGCCGTCCTCGAGGGTCTGGGTCGCCACGGCGACTCGAAGGAAAACTGACTCGCACCGGCGAAACCGCCGCTCCGCGCTCCTCTCCCCCCGCTGCCCCGACATCACGATGCCCTCCCGACCCACCTCGACCTCTGCCCTTGGGACCCTCACCGCGCTGCCACTGTGCCTGTGTTGGGCCCTGTCCGCACCGGCCCAGGCTTCCGAGCTTCGCTACGCCGAGGACCAGGCCCCCGCCATCGTGAACCCGCTGTTCGCGACCACAATGAGCGAGGCTCGCCTGGACGAGCTGCTCTTCGAGGGCCTGTACAACGACAACAAGGACCTGGCGACCAGCCCGGACCTGGCCGCGTCCGCCCAGATGAGCTCGGACCGCATGGAGATGACCATCACCATGCGCCAAGGCGTCACCTGGCAGGACGGCACGCCCGTGACGGCCAACGATGTCGCCTTCACCATCGCCGCGATGAAGGACAAGGGGACGCTCTCGACCGAGCAGGGCCGGGTCGACTGGATTGACGAAGCGACCGCGATCGACGACCGCACGGTGCGCCTGCGCTTCGTGCGGCCAGAAGCTCGGCCCGAAGACAAGCTCTTCTTCAAGATCCTCCCGGCCCACAGATTCGACGGAACGGCGATCAAGCGCACGGACCCCTTCCGCACCAATCCGATCGGCAGCGGTCCCTTCAAGCTGGACAGCTACAACGACGACGGCAGCATCAGCATGTCCCGCTACGAGGGCCATCGCGACCGGGCCGGGCTGGACCAGATCACGATGCGAGAGGTCAGCGACAAGAATTACCAGGCCAAGCTCCTGATGTACGAGAGCCTGGAAGCGCTGGTGCGGGTGCTGCCGCGGGACCTCGCCGTCCTGCAAAGCAACCGCAAGGTCGAACTCTACCCCTACCAGACCAATTCCTGGTGGTACCTGGGCTTCAACCTGCACCGCGACCCCTTCAAAGACCCGCGAGTCCGCACGGCCCTGGCCGAGATGATCGATGTCGACGCCCTGTTGGCGCCGATCGGCACCGGAGACAGCCTCACCGGGCCCTTCGTCAAGTCCAGCCCCTTCTACAACCACCAGGTCCCCGCCTTCGTCAACGACCCGATCCAGGTCGCCGATCTCCTGGAACAGGCCGGCTACGTCAATAATGGAGACGGCTGGAAGAAGGATGGCAAGCCCCTGACGCTGACGGTCAGCGCCCACAAGAACCTGGAGAGCGCCCAAGAAGTGGTGATCAACCTCCAGAGCCAGCTCCAAAGCCAGGGCGTCACGGTCCAGGTCGACTTCCTGGACGAGGCCGCCTGGCGGGCCTCAGTGTGGCGAGATCGGGACTACGACTTGATCCTCAGCCAGTGGAGCTTCGACCGCAACGAGGACATCCGCGAGCAATTCCACAGCAAGGGCAGCCGCAATTTCACCGGCTACGCCAACAAGGAAGTCGACCGCCTGCTTGACCTCGCCCGAGACACGATGGATCCCCAGGAAAAGAAACAGGCGCTGCGCGATGTGCACAAGCTGGTCCATGATGACGTGCCGATGGTCTTCCTGTGGACCCTCGACAGCTACAGCGCCATGAGCACGGACATCCGCAATGTCGTGATCCATCCGTTCTATTTCTTCACCTGGGCGACCGACTGGGCCATGCAGTAGACGAGGTCCATGTTCACGGCGCTGCGCGCGGCCCTCGGGAGAGGGCTCTGGTTCCTTGCAACCCTGGCGGGCGCGGTTCTGCTGGTGCAGGTGCTGCTGTGGGCCGCACCCGGGGATCCCATCGATCTCTTGCCCAACGGGGATGAACTGCGCCCGGCGCTTGAAGCAGAGTGGGGCCTGGACCAGCCACTCCCCATCCGCTCGGCGCGGTACGCCCTCCACGCGGCCCAGGGTGATCTTGGAACCAGCCTGACCGTGCGCCCTGGGACCGCCGTGTCCAAGTTGGTGCGAGACGCCGCCGGACGATCCGCGGTCACGCTCAGCCTGGCGCTGATCGTCAGCGTGACCTTGTCTCTGGGGCTGGCCCTGATCACCCGCGGGCGACGGCCCGTGGTCCGCCTGGTGACCCAGCTCCTGACCGTGCCACCGGTCTTCCTGCTGGCCTACCTGCTGGTCCTCAGCATCAACGTGGTCACCTGGGGCCTGGTGCAGGACGGCACCATCGCCCGCCCCGAGTGGTTCGCCCTGCCCGATCAGGCGTCGACCCTGCGCAGCGCCTTGGCCGTGGGCGTGCTGGCCGTCGGCTCGGGATCGCTGGGCGAGACCCACGCGGCACTCGAGTCCGCGCTGATTCGCATCCTCCACAGCCCCTTCGTCACGGCCACGCGGGCCCGCGGCGCCCACATCGGCCCGACGGTGCTGCACAACCTGCTGCCCCCCATCCTGGCCGTCGCCAGCCGCCGGGTCGCCTTCCTGCTCGGCGGCCTGGTGGTCGTAGAAAAGGTGCTCTTGCTCAACGGGGCGGGTGCGCTGCTCTGGAACGCCTGCCTGCGCCGCGACTATCCGCTGGCGATGGGACTCTGCCTGGTCTCGGCGCTGGCCGTCTCGGGCGCCCAGCTCGTGGCGGATCTGGCCCGCCTGGCGCTGGACCCCCGCCTTCGCCAGGCCCAGCGATGACCCGCCTGGTCGCCGCTTCGGGGCGAATCGTGTTGGCCTTGGTGCTGCTCACCTGGGTCGTGAGCTTGATGGCCGGCTACGATGTGGTCGCCGATGTCCACCCCAAGCTGGCAGGGCTCCACCCCAGCACCAGCTCGCTGCTGGGAACCGACCATATGGGTCGCAGCGTGGCCTGGCGCCTGGTGAACGCCAGCCAGGCCTTTGTGGGGCCAGGGCTGGTCGCGGCCGCCGTCTCACTGCTCCTCGGCGTGCCGACCGGAGCGCTCTCGGGCTACCGCGGAGGCTGGAGCGCCGGCGTCATCCGCTACCTGTGGGCTGTCGTGGCCTCGGTGCCTCGCTTCGTGCTGGTCTTGCTGGTCTGCGCGATCTACGGCAGCGATCCCGCGGTGTTGGCCGTCGTCGCCGGCCTGGCCTTCGCGCCAGGGCTCAGCGAGGCCGTCCACACTCGCATCTCCGAGCTGCGCAGTCGCGAATTCGTGCTGGCGACGCGGGCCCACGGGGTCAGCCCGCTGCGCACCGTGGCCTGGCACCTGCTGTGGGTCGGCTGTCGCGCACTGGTGCTGCGCCAGGTGCTCTACCTGTTCGCATTCGTGCTGGTGCTGGAGACCAGCCTGTCCTACATCGGCGGCTTCGGCATCGAGGAACCGCGCCCTTCCTGGGGCAATATGCTGGCCTTCGAGTTCGGCGTACACGACGGCAATCCTTGGGCCTGGGCGGCCCCCGCCCTCGCGATCTGGCTGACGCTGGCCGCCGCCATCGGCGTCGCCAGCACCTTGCGGGAGCGTGGCCGTGCCTGAGGCATTCCTGCAACTCGACGACCTGCGCATCGTCGCCGGACCACGCACCGTGGTCGACGGGGCCAGCCTGCGCCTGGTGCCTGGGCAGGTCGTCGCCCTGGTTGGGGCCAGCGGCTCGGGCAAGACCCTGACCGCCCGAGCCTGCCTGGGCTTGGTGGACGCGCGCCCCGGCATCGTCGGGGGTGAGCTGACCGTCTGCGATGGCCACACGACGTGGCGTCCCTTCGGGCTCCCCAAGCGACAGCGCCGCCAGGCCCTGCGCGCCATTCGCGGCACCATCGTCGGCTGGCTTCCACAAGAAGCGCGGGCCTCCCTGGACCCCCTGCGCCCGATCGGCGCCCAGGTGCGCCAGGTCCTGGCCCTGCGACGGGCTGACGGGATCGAGGTCCCGAATGATCGCCCGGACGCGCGATCCTGGCTGTCCTCGGTCGATCTTCCAGACCCGGACCGCGTCGCCCGGCTGTATCCACACGAGCTGTCCGGTGGCATGGCCCAGCGGGCCTGCATCGCGCTGGCCCTGGCCCGAGGATCGCGCTTCCTGCTGGCCGACGAACCCACCACCGGTCTCGACCCGACCGTCCAAGCCGGGATCCTCGACCAGCTCGGACTGCTTCGATCTCAGGGTTGCGGCGTCCTGCTCATCACCCACGACCTGCGCATCGTGCCGCGGGTCGCGGACCAGGTCTACGTGATGGACCGCGGTCGCATCGTCGACCTGTTGCCGGCCACAGACCTGGCCCAGGCATCCTCTCCCGCCGCCCAAGCCCTGGTCGCCGCAACGCGGCGCATCGCCGGAGGCGCGCTGTGACCCGCTCGGCCCTCCAGATCCGCGGCATGGTGAAGCGATATCGCAGCGGGCTGCTGGGTCTCCAGATCGCCGCTCCGGCGGTCGATGGCGTCGACCTGGACGTCGCCCCCGGTGAAGTAGTGGCCCTGGTGGGCGAGAGCGGCTCGGGCAAGACGACCCTGGCGCGGTGTGCCCTGGCCTTGCTGCGCCCCGACCAGGGTCAGGTTCGCGTCCTCGACACACCCATCCACAAGCTCAGGGGACGCGCCCTGGACCGCTTCCGCAGGCGCGTCCAGCCGGTCTTTCAGGATCCCGATGCACACCTCAACCCGGGCCTGAGGGTGCGCGAGATCCTGACCGAGACCGCGCGCCTCCACCGTCCCGGCGACGACGAAGCGGGCCTCATCGACGATGTGCTGGCCCAGGTCGGGCTCGACCACCGCCAACAGGCCATGCCTCACGAGCTGTCGGGGGGCGAGCGACGTCGAGTCGGAATCGCCCGTATCTTGATGACCCGTCCCGAGCTGGTGATCGCCGACGAGCCGACGGCTGGCTTGGACGCGGCCCGCAAGGCCGACCTGATGGCGCTGCTCTTGGGACCCAAGGCCACCCGCCACGCCAGCCTGGTCATCAGCCACGACCTGCCCTTGATGGCGTCCTGCGTCGACCGGCTGGCGGTCATGGTCGCCGGCCGGATCGTCGAGCGCATGACCGCGGCCGATCTCGACGCGCCGGTGCATCACCCCTACACCAGCACCCTGCTCCAGGCCGCGGGGCTTCTTCGGGGCGAGCGTGAGCTACACGAGATCGGCGAGGCAGACAACGGTTTCAGCGCCAACAGAGCGGTCGGATCCAGCCGAATCGGCTGCCCCCTGTCGGGCCGCTGCCGCCAAGAAGTGCCGGTCTGCGCAACACTGCGCCCACCACAGACTGCACACTCTCCCTCGCACCACATCGCCTGCCACGCCCTGGCTCTCGCTCGCCAGAGCGCCTCTCCCGATAGAGAGCCCGCACGCTCCCCTGCCCCATCCCCCGCCCCCA
>JAADHA010000678.1:0-13155 GCA_013152105.1 Oligoflexia bacterium
GAGCGGCGCGGGCGCGGTCCTGCGCCACGACCGACGCGCCGCAGCCGCGAGCGGCATCGTCACGAGAGTGGCACCCAGCAGCGCAACTCCAACAAGAAGCCGAGGGTCACCCAGGGCTCGACCGACGAAGGTGAGCCACGGTCCCGCTGTTCCGAGCGCGATCGGCAGCGAGAGGAGAAGAAGTTGGCCTGTCCAGCCAACCGTCCGGTGTGCACCCCAGACGATCGTGAGAGCGAGGGGCAGAGAGGATGCGGCGATCCCGAGAATCAGCGGGCTTGCCCCGATGCTTCGAGCGGCCAGCATCATCCATGCGCTGCACGCAGCGGCGAGCCCTGCCGCGGTCAGCATGCGCGCTGCGCTCCTTCCTGGTCTGAACATGCCGTGGAGGATAGCCATCTTGGCGAAGCTGTGCCCCCGCCTGATGCCCCTGGCTCGTCGGCCGATCCCCATGATCAAGCGGGTACCCCTGACGTGCAGACGCGCCTACTCTTGACCAGCGGGTACCCTCCCTGCTACCAACGCGTTGCGCTTTCACCTTCGTGCCTCCACCGAAAAAACCACGCAGTTGACCAGTCAACCCTCGTTTCTGTACACTTGCGCTGCTCGCGTCCAACCGCACCGCGTCGCGAAGCACCGACCTGCCCGACCCCCGGACTCATAGATGGCGCTGTTCTCCCGAAGTCGCCCCTCGATTGGCCTGGACATCGGATCCTCTCACGTCAAGCTCATGGAGCTGGGCGAGGACCAGAAGACCGGGCGTTACCGCTTGGTGAACTTCGGCATGGCCAAGCTGCCCCCCGAAGCCATCGTCGATGGCGCTGTGATGAACACCAACGTCATCGTCGATGCCATCCGCGAGCTGCTCCAGCGGCACCGGGTCAAGACGAAGAACGTCGTCGCCTCAGTGTCGGGAAACTCAGTCATCATCAAGCGGATCAACCTGCCCCAGATGACCTCGGACGAACTCGAAGAGTCCATCCAGTGGGAAGCCGAGCAGTACATCCCCTTCGACATCAACGATGTCAACATCGACGTGCAGATCCTTGAAGGCGCCAGCGACGACCCGGCTCAGATGGAGGTGCTCCTGGTCGCGGCCCGCAAAGAACTCGTCAACGAATACCAGGCCCTCATTCAGCAGGCCGGCCTGAAACCCGGCGTGGTCGATGTCGACGCCTTCGCCATCAGCAATATGTTCGAGCTCAACTACGACCCCCCCGTCGAGTCGATAGCGCTGGTCAATGTCGGTGCCAGCAACGTCAACATTCACGTGGTGCGCAATGGCGTGAGCGCGTTTACCCGCGACATCGCGGCCGGCGGAAGGCAGTTCACCGAAGAGATCCAGCGCACGCTGAATATCTCTTATGAAGAAGCCGAAGCGATGAAGGTTGGCGGAGACGAACGGGACAAGTCGTCAGTGGTGCCCGAAGAGATCGAGCGCGTCCTGGCCAACGTCGGAGACAACCTGGCGACGGAAGTTCAGCGAAGCCTGGACTTCTACCTGTCGACCTCAGCGGATGGCGGGCTGTCGCGGGTCTACCTGTCTGGCGGCGCAGCGCGCACACCGGGTCTGGCCCGGGCCATCAGCAAGCAGACGGGATTGCCGACCGAGATCGTCGACCCCTTCCGCCGGATCCAAATCGACGAGCGGGCCTTCAACCCCGCCTTCCTCAATGACATTGCGCCACAGGCGGCCGTCGTGGTCGGCCTCGCGCTGCGGAGGCCAGGCGACAAATGATCCGCATCAATCTTCTCCCCGTCCGAACCACCAAGCGGCAGGAAACTGTTCGCAGCCAGCTCATCTTGGGCGGCGTCGGGGCCGCGGCGATCGTGATCCTGCTCGTCATGCTCCACGCCGTCATGATCGCGCGTGTCGCTTCTGCCGAGTCCGATGTGCGCGAACTGCAGACCGAAGTCGACCGCATGAAGGCCATCGCAGCCCAGGCCGAGCAGGCAGAAAAGCTCAAGATCGACTTGCAGACCAAGCTCAATGTCATCAAGCGCCTCAAGGCCAACCGCGCGGGTCCGGTCCGCATGCTTGATGAGCTTGCCCAGGCCACGCCGGACAAGCTCTCGCTGACCAGCCTCGACCAGAAGAAGGACACCTTGAAATTCGGCGGTATTGCCGTCAGCAACGAAGTGATCTCGCAGTTCCTCAGCAACCTTGAGCAGTCTGACTATTTCGAGGATGTCTACCTGAACTCCATCGAGCAGGACGAACGGAATGGCGTTCAGGTCAAGGTCTTCTCCGTGTCAGCGCGACTGGTTGTACCAGGGGTCGACGATGAAGTACCCGAACCAGCGAAGCGCTAGCCGGCCCGCCGCAGTGACCCCCCCGCGGGCAAGGAGTTCTACGTGAACACATCTCGGATCTTCGACCAGCTTGGCCGGCTCCCTCGGTCGCAGCGCCTGCTGCTGTTCGGACTGGTCTATACGATTATCATCGGTGTCTACCTGGGTCTGCTCTATTTGCCTGCTGAAACCCGGATTTCGGATCTACGGGACGAAGAGACTTCGCTGAACGAGCAGAAGGTTCAGCTCGAACAACGCATCCGCGACAAGGAACGCTATGAAGCCGAACTGCAGACCCTGATGAGCGACCTCAAGGAAGCGCTCAAGGAGCTGCCGAATGATCGCGAGATTCCGGGACTGCTCAAGGCTATCAGCGGCATGGGAAAGAAGGCGGGGCTGGATATCGAGAAATTCCAGCCGCTCAAGGAAGAACGCTTGGACTACGTGGCCGAAGTCCCGGTCGCCTTGCAGGTTTCTGGGAGCTACCACGAAGTGGCGTTGTTCTTCGATCACCTCTCGAACATGAACCGAATCGTCTATGTGCGCGATCTTGAAATGGGTTCGCCCTCGCTCGTCGGCGGCAAGGTTCGACTGAAGGTGTCGGGAAACGCCGTGACCTTTCGCTTCTTGAGCGACAACGAGGTCCAGGTGGACAAGAAGAAGAAGAAGAAGCGCGGAGGCAAGCGATGAGTCGAATCCCGGTCTTCCTTCCCAAGCTGACACGGTCGATGTCGATGTCGATGTCGATGTCGATGGCGCTGGCACTGGCTCTCTGGCTGCCTGTGGCGCTCTCCACTTCGGGCTGCGACCTGCTGGTGGACGGGGAAGGCGAACCGCAACCGACCGCTGCGATCAAGCCACCGGCACCCCTGGCCCCCGCCGAGAAGTCCAAGCTGGACCTGGCGATCGAGGCGCAGGTAACGTACGCCTACAACCCGATCGGCAAGCGGGATCCTTTTCGCAGCTTCCTCGCTACGGGTGAACGATCAGGCGACGACGTACCGCAGACCCCGCTCCAGCGCTACGAGGTAGACCAGTACGTGCTGGTTGGCATCGTCTGGGGCGTGGATCGTCCCCGGGCGCTGGTCCAGGATCCTGAAGGCGTGGGCCACGTGATGGAGGTCGGCACCTACATCGGAAAGAGCTGGGGCAAGGTCACAGAGATCAACGACAAGGCGGTCATCGTCACCGAGGAATACCAGACCATCCATGGCGATCTGGTGGTCAACGAGATCCCGCTGTCCCTACCAATTTCGGACGGGTGAGACAATGAACAACGATGGTCACGGCATGAACGCAAGCACGGGTACCCGCAACCGGTCCCCGAAACGCCCCTCTGGACAAGGTCTGAAGATGAAGTCGGTGGTACGTGTTCTTCGGTCGGTGGGGGCCCTCGGCCTCATCACAAGCCTGGGTCTGCTGGCCGCTCCCGGCCAGGCACAGGACATCTCCGTGAAGTCGGTCGATGTCGTCGCGGGCGACACCACCCAAGTCGTGTTGACCCTCGACAGGGCCGCCACGGGTACCGCGGTCAGCGCGTTCACCATGAGCGATCCTGATCGCCTCATCGTCGACATCGCTGACGCGTCCTTGGCGGAAGACATCCGCTCGGTTGTCGGCAGCGGGGCGCTCGTGCAGCGAGTGGAGTCGGAATCCTTCGATGATGGCAATGGCCTCATCACCCGGGTTCGGGTGTACCTCAGCGGGCCGGCCGACCACAAGATCGTCACTTCGGGGTCCGAGATCCGCCTGTCCCTGACGCCCATGGCACCGGCTGCCGATCCGCTGGCCGACGCGCTCTCAGGAGACGCCTCCGGGGCCGCTTCGTCAAACGCCAGCCCAGCCACCTACACGGTGCCGGGCCAGCACACCCAAGCATCGAACGCCGCAGGTGGGCTCCCCAGTGGCCCTTGCCTGTCGGGTACGGGCTGCGAAGAGTCCCAGCTTCCCGCCGGACCCCGCGTTCGGGCCTTGGACTTCAACCAGCTCGATGGGGTCAGCCGGGTCGTCATCGGAACCCACGCGACCAGCAACTACACGGTGACCCAACCCAGCAGCAAGCTGGTCGTGGTCGACCTGCCTGGTGCCTTCGTGCCCAAGAGCCTGCGCAGGGTCGTGGACACCAGCCAGTTCTACTCGCCCGTCAGCTCGGTGCGTGCCTACCCGACCAGCACGGGCACGCGGGTGGCGATCAGCCTGCGGGAAAGTACGGACTACTCCGCAAAGCTTGGCCCCGACAACGAGATCTTCATCGACCTGGTCATCCCTGCCCATATGATGGCAGAAGCCCAGGCTGGGCGGCAGTCTTTTGCCGAGGTCAGCCCGGCCGGGCCCGCTGACCAGGGTCTGAAGAGCGCCTATGCTTCCGAAGTCTACATCGGCGCGGGTGGCAGGACGCAGAACCCACAGTCCACGTTCAACCAGGGCGCGGGCATCGGTGACCCATCCACGCTGCTGGGCATGTCGGCTGGCTTCATGGTGGACCAGGCCGCTGGCACGGCCCCGTCCTATTCCGGTCAGAAGATCAGCCTGGACTTCGTCAACGCAGATATCCACTCGATCTTCCGGTTGATCTCCAGCGTGTCGCGCTTGAACATCGTCGCGGGCGATGATGTCCATGGAACCGTGACGGTGCGGTTGGAAGATGTCCCGTGGGACCAGGCCTTTGCGGCGATTCTCCAAGCCAAGGGCATGGGCTCGCAGCGCTTCGGGAACATCGTTCGCGTGGCACCCTTGGAGACCATCAAGGCAGAACAGCAGGCAAAGCTCGAGACCAAGCGGGCAAGGGAAGACCTCAAGGACATCAATATGATGGTCCTTCCGCTGAACTATGCCACTGGCTCTGGCATCGTCGGGCAACTCCAGAAGATGGTGTCCAGCAAGGGCAGCGTCGAAGTGGACGAGCGCACCAACCAGATCATCATTCGCGAGACGGATGAACGCCTGGCGAAGATGCGCGAGCTGGTGCGGCAGCTCGACCTGGCGACGCCCCAGGTGCTGATCGAGGCCCGCGTGGTCGAGGCCAGCTCCAACTTCACCCACGGACTGGGCATCCAGTGGGGCGGCAAGGTCGATGCCAGCGCCGCGACGGGCTACCCGACCGGGCTCTTCTTCCCCAACAGCATTCAGGCCAACGGTGGTATCGACAGCGAAGACCAAAGCGCGGTGTACTTCCAGGACTCCTCCACCACCCTGGACACACTGATGGTGGACCTGGGAAGCTCAGGCACCAGTGGCGCCATCAACCTGAGCCTGGGCAGCATTCCCGGCCTCATCAATCTGGACGCTCGCCTGTCGGCGCTCGAGTCCGAAGGTCGTGGCAAGGTGGTCAGCGCGCCGCGTGTCACGACGGTCGACAACGAAGAGGCGACGATCACGCAAGGGGAGCGCATTCCCTACCTGTCGACCAGTGCCGGCGGTACCTCGGTTCAGTTCGTCGATGCCACCCTGGAATTGTCGGTCACGCCGCACATCACAGCCGACAAGAAGGTCTTCATGAAGATCTCGGTGACCAACAACCGCGCCGACTTCGGAAACCAGGTGCAGGGTCAGCCGGCGATTCAGATCAAGGAAGCGAGCACCGATGTGCTGGTGCCCGATGGTGACACCACCGTCATCGGCGGCGTCTTCTCGACCGAAGAATCCGAGAACCAGTCGCGGGTACCTGGTTTCTCCCAGATCCCCTTGCTGGGCTATATGTTCAAGAACAGCAACAAGGCAACGACGCGCAACGAGCTGCTGGTGTTCATCACGCCGCACATCGTGACGCCCAAGGAGTAGCGCCGTTGGGACTTGCACTCGGCGGCTTCATGGCTGTCGGCAAGACCACCGTGGGCCGGTTGTTGGGGCGACGGCTCGGCCTGCCCTTCGTGGACCTGGACCAGCTCATCGAAGACACCGCGGGGTGCAGCGTGGCATCGATCTTTGCGCGCGAGGGTGAGCCGGGTTTTCGGGTCCGAGAGGCCAGGGCGGTGCGCGCCGTCGTGAATGGACCCGACCGTGTCGTGGCCCTGGGAGGAGGAACGCTGCACCAGGGGGACAACGCCGCGCTGTTGAGCGCGCGCTTTCCCGTCGTGGTGTTGCACCTGCCGTGGAAGACCTTGGAAGCCAGGCTGCAAGGAGACACGACCCGGCCCCTGGCACCGTCGGCCCGGACGCTCTTCGAGGATCGCCAGGCAGGCTACCGCCGTGCTGGAGTGGTGGTGAACATCGACGGCTTGAGTGTCCAGCAAGCGGCCGACGCCGTGCTGGAGGCCGCGTGCTGATTCCGGTAGACCTGCAAGGACGTGGCTACCCCATCCACGTCGTAGACGGTGACCTGTCCTTGTTGGGCGCTGCGATGGCTGCGGTGCTCCCCACAGGCCCGGTCGCGGTCGTCACGAATCCAGTCGTGGGTGCGCTGTACCTCGACGCGGCACTACAGTCGACGGCCGCTGCGGGTTTTCAGCCCTTCGCGGTCGAGATCCCGGACGGTGAGCGCCACAAGACCGTCCAGACCTGGGCCCGACTGGTCGACGACCTGCTGGCCGCGGGACTGCGGCGCACGACACCCGTGGTCGCCCTCGGGGGCGGTGTCACGGGAGACATCACCGGTTTCGCCGCAGCCAGCGCCCTGCGCGGAGTCCCACTGGTACAGGTGCCCACATCCCTGTTGGCCATGGTCGACAGCGCGGTCGGAGGAAAGACGGGCGTCAACACCAGGCTTGGAAAGAACCAGGTGGGCGCCTTCTACCAGCCGCGCTTGGTCTACGCCGCGATCCAGACGCTCCACACCCTTCAGCCCGCCGAGCTGCGTTCGGGTCTGGGCGAGGTGATCAAGCACGGCGTGCTGGCCGATCCAGCGCTGTTCGAGTTGTGCGAAGCCCAGGCCGATGCGTCGCGCCACATGCGCTCCGAAGCGCCGCTCTCGGACGCAGTACTGGGCGAGATGGTGGCCAGAAGCTGTCGCGTAAAGGCCAACATCGTCGGGTCAGACGAGCGCGAGAGCGGTCTTCGCGCCGTGTTGAACCTGGGCCATACGGTCGGCCACGCCGTGGAGACGGCCGCTGGCTACGGTGCCCTTCGCCACGGTGAATGCGTGGCGATCGGGCTGGTCGCCGAGACGCGTTGGGCCGTCTCCCGTGGCGCATGCGATGCAGGGCTGGCCAGCCGGATCGAACACGCGGTCCGCGCGCTGGGCCTTCCTGTGGATCCCCCCCCGCTGCGCCGCCTCGACCTGGAACGGGCGGTAGGCTACGACAAGAAAGCCGCACGTGGTATGCTGTCAACCGCGGTCGTCGAACGGATCGGTGCCGTGCATCTGGAGTCAATCGACCTCCAGGAACTTCCGCACATGCTCAGCCACCTCTCTGGACTACTGGAGACTTGATGCTCGCCTCGCTCATCCTCGCCACGCTGACCGGCTGCAGCCCCCACGGGCTCCAAGCCCCTTACTCTGCCTACGTCGTCGCACCCTCGTCGGTGAAGATCGCCTGGGACGAGTCCTACAATGGCCTCAATGATGGCATCGGCGCCGTGCTGGTCGGCAACTTCTACGTCTACGACTCCGACACCTCGGCCCCCCTCAACAACATCAAGCTCGAGATCACCAGCGGCACCGCCGGTGTCTGCCTGGTCCCCGCCGAAGCCCTCAACACGGTCGATTACCCGGGCATGCCAGACGGCGCTTCCATGGCCGATTGCATTGATGAAAACGGCAACTTCGACAACCAGACGAATGAATGGTGCGGGTGGAATTACGACACCATTTCCGGCCAGTTCTACCAGTTTGGCTCTGACTACGCCGGTGTGGACGGCTTCTGCCCCAATCTCCAGACAGGCGTGACGGACCGCTACGGGCTGCTGCGCATCTACCTGTACATCGACGCCTTGGTGCAAACCAGTGGTGGAACCACTACCGGCGGAACTACCACCGGCGGAACCGACACCGGCGGAACCGGCGGAGGTGGTGGTGGTGGTGGAAGCAGTACACCGCCAGCTTCGCGAATGCTCAGATCGTCGCTAGCACCGGCTATTCCGAAGACTATTTCGAGGTCGGCCCCGGCGAGAACAACTAGGTCTTCGCGACCTTCTCAGGCAACCCGATGCACATCCTGATCCTGCACGGGCCGAATCTGAACCTGTTGGGGGTGAGGGAACCGGATGTGTACGGCCACCTGACCCTGGCTGAGGTGGACCGTCGCTGCGATGATCTGGCAGCGCAGCTCAACGTGACGCTCTGCCACCACCAGGACAACAGCGAAGGTGGGCTCATCGATCGAGTCCATGCGGCGATGGCCGACTGTGCCGGGGTGGTCGTGAATCCAGGCGGCTACACCCACACCTCGGTGGCCCTGCGCGACGCGCTGGCGGGTGCCGGCTTGCCCTTCGTCGAGGTTCACCTCTCGAATGTCTACAAGCGTGAGCCGTTCCGACACCACAGCATGTTGGCGCCGCTCGCCGTGGGGCAGGTGGCGGGTTTCGGGGCGGCCAGCTACACGCTGGGGCTGCGCGCTCTGGTGGACTGGTTGCGCGAACGGAGCCATTGATGGACCTCGAAAAGGTGGAAGCCCTCCTCAAGCTGATGCAGGAATATGGCCTCGCTGAGCTCGGTTATCAAGATGAAGCCGGCAGCGTAGAGCTTCGGATCCAGGGCGTCGCACCACCCGTGGCCGCGTTGCCTCCCGCGGCGGGCTTTGCTGCCGCACCCGCCGCGATCAGCGCCGCCCCGGCACCTGACACTGACACGACTACGATCAACTCCCCGATGGTGGGTACCTTCTATCGGTCATCCAAGCCTGGAGCGAAGGCCTTCGTGGACGTTGGGGACACCGTCACTTCGGGGCAAGTCCTGTGCATCCTCGAGGCGATGAAGCTGATGAATGAGCTGGAGTGCGATGTCTCGGGCACCATCGTCGAGATCCTGGTGGAGAACGCCCAGCCCGTGCAGTTCGGGCAGGCGCTCTTCCGCGTTCGTCTGGCCTGAGCCGTGCCCGCTGACGTCGGCTTCTCGAAGATCTTGATCGCGAACCGTGGCGAGATCGCGCTGCGAGTCATTCGCGCCTGCCGTGAGCTGGGCATCGGCACGGTGGCGATCTACTCTGAGGCCGACCGCAACGCGCTGCACGTGCGCTTTGCGGACGAGTCGGTCTGCGTGGGGCCGCCCCAGGCCGGCCTGTCCTACCTCAACATCCCCAATGTCGTGACCGCGGCCGAGATCACGGGCGCGGACGCCGTCCACCCGGGCTACGGCTTTCTGGCCGAGAACATCGCCTTTGCCAACTCGCTGGGCAGTCACGGGATCCACTTCATCGGTCCACACCCGGATACTCTGGCGACCTTCGGCGACAAGCTGTCGGCCAAGGAAGCGGCCCGCGCGGCTGGACTTCCGCTGCTGCCGGGCAGCCCCAGCTCGGTCGATGATGTCGACCAGGCCGTGGAAGTGGCCCAGGGTATCGGCTTCCCGGTGATCCTCAAGGCCGCCTTTGGCGGAGGCGGCAAGGGGATGCGCGTCGCCCAGGACGCCGCCAGTCTGCGACGAGCGTTCGAGTTGACCAGCGCCGAGGCCCAGGCAGCCTTCGGAAACGGGTCGCTCTTTCTGGAACGTTTCTTGCCCGCGCCGCGCCATATCGAGGTGCAGATCGCGGGGGACGGTCGTGGCAATGCGCTGCATTTTGGCGAGCGGGATTGCTCCATGCAGCGTCGCCACCAGAAGATCATCGAGGAAGCGCCTGCCCCCAATCTGTCGGACGATCTGCGGGCCCGGATCCGCGCGGCCGCGGTGAGGCTGACGCGCCACACGCGCTACCAGACGGTCGGCACCTGTGAGTTCCTGGTCGAGGGCGACGAATTCTGGTTTCTCGAAGTGAATCCACGCATTCAGGTCGAGCATCCTGTCACCGAACAGGTGACGGGCGTGGACCTGGTTCAGTTGCAGATCCGGCTGGCTGCCGGGCAAGCGCTGCCGATGACCCAAGATCAAGTCTCGATCCGTGGGCACGCCATCGAAGTGCGCGTGAACGCGGAAGATCCCTGGACCTTCATGCCCTCGCCGGGCAAGGTCACGGGCTACCACGCCCAAGGTGGGCTGGGGGTCCGGATCGACTCGGCGATTCATGAAGGGGCGATCATCCAGCCCTTCTACGACTCGCTGGTGGCCAAGCTGATCGTCACCGCGAGTGACCGCAGTGCGGCGATCCGCCGGATGGGCTGGGCCCTCGACGAGTTCGTGGTCGAGGGGATCCGCACCACCCTACCGCTCCAGCGCGCGCTGCTGGCGGACGACGCATTCCGCGACATTGGCTTCCACACTCGCTTCATCGACCAGTGGCTCGCCGCGCGGGCTGGCTGATCCGCTGGTCGCGACCCCCAAGAATGTGCCAGGAGGCGCCACCGTGAATCGCGACAAACTCGAGCAGGAGGCGATGAAGCAACTTCAGCGTGGCAACACCGAAAAGGCACTGAAGCAGTACCTGCAGATCCTGCGCGGTGACGCCAAGGACCGACGGATCCGCCAGAAGGTGGCCGAGCTGTATCTCACACTCGGGCGCAAGCCCGAGGCGGTTCGGCACTACACCGATGTGGCTCNNTGCCGGTCAGGATCGTGCTGCTGTCAGCGTCTACATGCAGCTCATCAGCTTGCGCCCGGCGGACACCGATGCGCGCGCCGAGCTGGCGGCCTGTCTTGAAGCCGTCGGCCGACGCCGGGACGCTGGCCGCGTCTGGGACGAAGCCTTTCAGTTGACGGAACGTCGCAATCCGAAGCTGGCCATCGCCTACGCCAAGCACGTCGCGCGCCTGACGCCAGGCGAGGTGCCGCTCCAGGTCCGCGTCGCCGAGATGATCGAGGCCCATGGATCGAGCGATGACGCCTATGAAGCCTGGGTCAAGCTGGGCACTGAGGCGCGACGCTTCGGGCGGGCCGACGACCAGGCGCGCTTCCTGGAGCGGGCCCTGGCCTTGCGCCCCGATGACATGGACACGCTGCTCTCCGCCGCGGAAGCCCGGGTCGTTCAGGGCGAGTCCCGCATCGCCTTGGGGCATCTCCAGCGGGCCTACAGCCGCGACTCAAGCCATGTGCGCCTGCTCACCCTGCTGGGACGTGCCCTCCAGGACCTGGGGCAGATCGCCAAGGCTCGAAAGGTCTGGCTTCAGGCCGCGCGCCGTCACGCCGAGGCGGGCGATCGCGACGCTCAGGTGGACGCGCTGCGTCATGCGCTGGAGTGCAGCAAAGACGACGCGGGGCTGAAGGCCGAGCTGGAGCAGGCGAATGTCCAGGCCCGTCGCCATCGGGCTCGTCTGGACGAACGAAGCTGGGCGGATCCCCAGAACGATGCCGAAACCATGGTGATCGTCCGGGCCGACACCCTGCGTCACTACGGCTTTCTCGCCAGGGCACTCGCCGACCTGGAGGCTGCCGATGACCAGATCAAGGCGTCGGTGTCATGGGCGGTTCATCACGCAGAGCTCTTGATTCGACTGGGCGAGACCGCGGCCGGGATCGAGGAACTGCGCGCGGTCCGGCCTCCGACGACCTCGGCAGAGCTCGAGCTGGCGGACCGCCTCGAGATCCTTGGTGGGGCCACCGCGCAGGTGCTCGAAGACCCGGACGACGACTTGATCGAGGACGAGAACGACAGCGAGTCGAACCGGGAAGCTGTCACCTCGCCACCACCTGTGACCCCGTCCACGTCTGCGACCCCGTCCACGCCGGGTGATTCGAGCGACGAGGGGCTGGGCGACCGCTTGGCCAGTGTGGGTGACCGCGACGGCGCGCTGGCCGCTTATCGACGCGCCATCGCTGCCAACCCCGCGGACAACGAGCTGCTGATGAAGATCGGCGAGCTGATGACCCGCAGCAGCAGTGTCTCCAGCAGCAGTGTCTCCAGCGGCAGTGTCTCCAGCGGCAGTGTCCCTAGCGGCAGTGTCTCCAGAGATGCACCGATCCCCCTGGATCTGCCCGAGCCCGAGACACCGGGCGTGGATTTTGGCGCGGCGTTTGGAGATGTCGACCCCGACGCGATCAGCGCTGTTCACGACGGTATCGCCGAGGCCCGAGCCCTGGTCACCATCGCGCGCTACGAGGACGCTCTGGATGCATTGCGGGGACAGGATGACATCGAGGCGCTGGTGGTCGGTGCCTTGGCGGCTCGCGGCTTGGGACGCCAGGAAGGCGTGCAGACCCGGCTGGAGCGCGCGGTTCAGATCGGCGGAGAGCACCATCCTGCCTATGTCGAGGCGCTCTGGGAGCTGGCGGGAACCTATATGTTGCGTCACAAGGTGGGCAACGCCGAGCGCCTGCTCGACGAGATTGCCATGCTGGACTCGAACTGGCGTCCGGTGGAGCTGGCCGCTCGCCGTCGCGGTCTCGAGATTCTGCGGGAACGCTGATCAACAGCCCTTGCCGAAGGGACGCTGGCGGGGCATATAGGCCGGGCTGCGGGCGTAGCTCAGTTGGTAGAGTACGAGCTTCCCAAGCTCGGTGTCGCGGGTTCGAGTCCCGTCGCCCGCTCCACCTTCTCATGCCGCGCAATCTGCCCTCCTACCGCCTCCCTCCCGTGAGCTTGGGGAATGTGGCATGACGGCGGCGCCTCACCATCGCACTCGCCGACGGTTGGTTGCCCTGGGGATCATCTTGGCCTGGCTGGCCGCTGGGCTTGGGCTGATTCACACCCGGTGGTTTGGGCGTCGCCTTGCCGCGGCCCTCGAGGACGTGTGCGAGCGGGTCACCGGCGAGCACGTCACGGTTGGTGACGTTGAGCTGGCTCTGTGGCAGCGGTCGCTGTTGGTGTCGGGCGTGGTGGTCCAGCACCAGAGCGCTCGCGCGGACCTGGATGGTCGTACGATCCTGGCGGTCGAGCAGATCAGGCTGAGCGTTGGCCTGCGGGC